>JAFLSG010000023.1 GCA_022511065.1 Prevotella sp. | reverse complement strand
AACTGCGGAACAGGGTTTTCAAGGGAATCTCATCCTCCTCGAACATCGGGGAGAATACCCTGAGCCTGTCTGCTATTCCTGTCTTGTGATAGTCGGCGATGGCTCTGCCCATCGGATCCGCCTTGCTGTCCATTTAGAAATGAACAGTCTTTTCTGACGCTGCGAATGAGCAGAAGCGGGCTGTGGCGTTGGTGATGTAAAGCACAGCCATGTTGTCATCATCAGCCTTATACATCGACTTCAGACTTTCGTTCCGGTTCAGGAATTCTTCTTTCACTGCCAGTGTCTCATCGGTAACGAGCGTTCCCGTCAAGCGAAGCCATTCACTGCCAGAGGGTTTCAGGGCGCAAATCTCAAACTTGCCGTTTGCTGCCATCTGCTTATAGACATCCTTCGCCTTGCCCGTCATGATATAAAGCCGATCATTGATAATCTCAGACACGCCGAAAGGACGAACATGTGGCTGGTCGCCATCGGCTGTTGCAATGAAGAATGCTCCGCACTCCTTCAGATACGCTTGCACCTCTTGCATGTTCTCCAATTTGGTTTGAGGGTCAATACTGTCTGCTGCCTCCGTCTGGGTTGCTGCTTCCGTTTCGTTCTCTACTGCCTGTGAGGGCTTGTTCTGTGTGCATGCCGTCATCATCGTGAACAGCACAGCTACTGTAAATAATGCTTTTCTCATTTTGTTATTTATTAAATATGTGTATAGTCTGTTATTTATTTTGCAATTTTCTCTATCCACTCCGCCATATCTTTTAAAACCATAGGACTGATTGTCTCCTCCGTGTTGGCATATTCGTCTATAAGTCCTGTGGTGCAAGGCTGGAAAAGATGATTGAGTCCCGGATATTCCTTCACCACGTTCATTTCGGTGTATGGCAAGCAACGACGTATTCCAGAAAGGTTTAGCGAAGAAATAACCTGCACATCGTTTGAGCCGTTGAGTGCCATAACAGGGCATTTTGTGGCACTGATGTCGGCACACGGCTCATAGTCTACGAAGAAACTAAGCCATTTATTGCCCATAAGTTCAGCGTTCACACGATACTGCTCCACGGAAGTTATGTGTGCGCTTTGTCCCATAAGTTCCGCCATTCTGTTGACTTGTGCGGTGAGTGCAGTGTCGCCTTTCACACCTATTCCTGCAAGACTTATCACAAAGTCTGCCATGTCTTTTGCACCAAGCATAAAGGCAACGGAAGCCCCCTCGCTATGCCCCAATACACCGATATTGCTGAATTTTCCTTGCCTGCGAAGAAACTCAACACCTGCCATAGCATCTTCAGCATTGTCGAGTGTGGTGGCATTGCTCGCATCGCCTGTTGATTCACCAAAGCCGCGGTCGTCGTAACGCAATGTGGCTATGCCGTGCTTTGCAAAATGGTCGGCAATAACAAGAAACGGCTTGTGGTCAAATAATTCCTCATCCCTGTTTTGTCGTCCGCTTCCTGTGACGAGCAAAACTACAGGCACTTTCTTGCTCTCATCATAGCCAATGGGGTAGGAGAGCGTTCCTGCAAGAGTAGCATTAGCCTTTTCGTTCACAAACTTCACCTCCTCGGTTTTATATGGATATGGTGCTACAGGTGTCTGCGGTCTGTTTCTCTTTATTTCTCCAGCCTTAAGGTCAAGCGGTAGCTTTATTCCGTTCTGTGTGAACGTTCCTTTTATGGTATTTCCCAAAAGTTTTCCAGCATAGGTCATTCCAATCGTCGGAACGCTTACATTTATGGAGTCTTCCGACAAATGGTTGACTGTTGCCGCGATGCCTTTTGCTCCTTGATCGGGGCTGTCCAGTTTACATTCGTCGTTTCCTTTGTCGTCTTGCGACAAGTGAAACACAGTGATTAGTTTTTGCGGTCCAATTTCCAACATTCCTGACCACGTGCCGCTAATCTTCTGTGCTCTCAGTCCGGTACCTATTAATAACAGGGCAAAAACAAATAATGCTTTTCTCATTTTGTTTGTTGTTTATTAAAAGTCTGCTCCATTATCTCTGATAATTTCATAACGAGTACAAAGTTAATCGAAATATTTCTATTTCTCATGGAAACTTCTCAAAATATTGGATAAATAACAAACATTCACTTTCATTTTGGCAGAATATGAATTGGTTTTATTAATTTTGTATCAAATTTCAGGAACCATGATAGAAGTAGGACTAAAACATATTAGCGAACTGACGGTGACAGAGGCTGTTACCGCAATCAGTGTAGGGTCAGGGGATATGCCTGTTCTCGCCACCCCGATGCTGCTTGCCTTGATGGAGAATGCTGCAATGCTGGCCGTTAAGGAAGCGTTGCCAGAAGGTTGTACTACCGTCGGTGGACATATAGCCTCCTCGCACCTGAAACCTTCCAAGATTGGCGATGTGGTCA
The DNA here is from genome assembly GCA_022511065.1 of Prevotella sp. GTDB lineage: Bacteria > Bacteroidota > Bacteroidia > Bacteroidales > Bacteroidaceae > Prevotella. The sequence goes on along the minus strand of JAFLSG010000023.1, from coordinate 30,956 downwards.
GGGCGGAAGCTGAGGTGACGAAAGTGGAAGGAAAGAAGATAGAGTTCAAAGTCGCAGCATACTCTGGAGAAATGCTGCTTGGAGAGGGGACACACTTGCGATTCATCGTTGAACGGGAGAAATTTCTATCAAGACTATAGGGCAATGACATACACGAGGAGATTTGGACAGTCAGATGATTATCGGCGTGAGGAACTGATCAGGGTGATTGAACATTCTGTAGAGAAACTGACTTTGCAGGAACTTGAAGCCCTCTACTACGATATGTCCACTAAAAACTATATTAACGAGCAGTATTGACGCTGAAAACAATGAACGGACAAACCTATTGGTTGCCCGTTCATTGCGTAATTGTTTATCGCAATTGTAATCGCAGCAGGGCTTCAAGATAATAATAATCAGCATATATAATGCTGGCATCAATCTCTGAACCTGCGGGGTGATGACCTGTAGAGTGCAGCAGGAAACTGACGTTTTTCTCGCGACTTTGGTACTTCTCCGTACTTAAATCTTTAAGCATAGCGGTTGCTGCCGCAACATACTCACTACTCTTTGCTTCGCTTACATATTGGCAGAGTTCCAACAAAGCACTGGCAACGACACAAGCAGCCGATGCATCTTTGGGTGCTAACTGCCCACGAGGGTCATCCATATCCCATAAGGGAATCCAGTCATTACTGGTTTCATGTAGACGCTTCAAGTAGATATCAGTTACTTTTTGGGCAAAGTCAAGGAATCGTTTATCCTTTGTAAAACGATATACCATCGTATATCCATAGATAGCCCACGACTGCCCACGCGCCCACATGGAGGAGTCTGCATATCCCTGATGTGTTTGTCCTTTGATGAAATCACCTGTCAGCGTATCATATACTGCCACATGGTAGCACGAACCGTCTTCGCGGAAGTGATGCGCCATAGTTGTCTCTGCATGCTGTACGGCGATATCGCGTAGCTCCTGCCGGCCTCCGTTTTCTGCTGCCCAGAGGAGAAGTTCCAAGTTAATCATATTGTCCATGATGGTGTTGTGTCCACCATAGTCTTTCACATGGCGTGGCCAACTAAGAATCGTTCCGACAATAGGGTTGAACAGCGTAGCCAATGAATCTGCCGCAGCAAGCATCACCTTTTTATAGTCTTCGTTTCCCGTCTGCTCATAACCTTTCCCGTAGCTGCTCAACACCAGAAATCCTAAATCGTGGTCGAATGCAGGCTTCTGAGTCAGCACAGCCAATGACTCAGTGAAACCTTCTGCCTGTTGGCGAACATTTTCATCCTTCGTCACCCCATAGTCCATCCATAGGATGCCGGGCCAGAAACCTGAACACCATTCCTCCGCACAGGCTTTTCGGCAGTTCCACTTCGTCTCCTCACCCAAGATGTTTCTTGGTTCCATCGTGTAGTCATATGAGCCGTCAGCCTGTTTGAGGCTATCCAGTGCCCGGTTTATTTGCTCCGTGCAATAGCCAATCTCTTTTTTAACATCAAATTGTGAAATCTCCTGTCTGTTACAAGCAGCCAACAGACAGCTGGCTGCCGCGATTATCATCAGTTTTTTCATCTTTTCATTCATTTTATTATATATACGGATGAGGGTTATCCTTTACGCATTCTTACGTAATTCATCGGTATATTCTTAATTATTATGCGTAACTTTGTAGCGGCAAACGTATTGATAGAAAAGATTTAGATTTATGAAACGACTAATTGTAAGTTTATCATTTATTATTTGTCATTCGTCACTAAGTTTTGCCCAGCAAGATGCCTATAAGATGTCAGGCCCTTATGAAGTTGTGGCTCGCGATGGCGAGTTCCGTAGCAGTAAAGCTGGTAGTGAACGTGATATGAAAGCCGCACTCGACTTTGCCCAAAGTGGACAAACTGCGACCGCATTAGAGATTATCAACGCCTATGCCGCAACACTGCAACGGTTTGACGGGCACGATGCGCCGCTCTGCGCCATCCAGAGTTATTGGCTTGTCAGAGCGATGACGTTGCTTCGCGACCACCAGACTCCCGCATGGTCAGATATGATACGTCGTTCCATGTTGCCAGTCCTTGATCAATTTGAAGCCGACAGCCCGTATGCTAATGGGAACTGGGGAGCCATCGTGAATCGCCTCCGTATGGCTTGCGGCATCTTTCTGCAAGACAGCACAATCTATCAACAATCCATTGATTATTTCCTCCATGCCAATGATAATGGTTCACTACCTAATTATATTAGCGCAACCGGGCAATGTCAGGAAACAGGCCGCGACCAAGGACATGCACAGTTGGGGTTAGGGGCACTCTGTGAAACTTGCGAGATGGCGTGGGAGCAAGGGGATGACCTCTGGGGCGCACTTGACAATCGTCTGCTGAAGGGTATAGAATACACCGCCCGATATAACCTCGGCTATGACGTGCCTTTTGCTACTTGGACAGATTGCACAGGTCTTTATAATGATTGGACACAACCCGGTGAGATGGGACGCGGCCGCATCCGGGATATTTATCGGTTGCCTTATAATCATTATGTGAAGCGCTGCGGTCTTTCTATGCCCTATACCAAAAGACTGCTTGCACTTCAGGAGAAGGCAGAGAAACGGGGCGAGATGATTAAAAATCCGGAAGCTGACCAGTTTCATGTGAAAGGCGTCAAGGAAGTTACTAAGCTCCATGAAATATTTACTTATGCTGCACCTTCCGGCGCACCCCTCAAAGATGATTACGATGTTTACATCCAGCCCCGTGGCGAAAAGGAATGGACGAAGATTGATACCTATATGGCGAAAGTCAATGCTCCTGTCGGCGACACATCGGTTCCAACGGCAGAGACTAAAGGGCATCGTGTGACAGACATTTCCTTTGCATTCTTCGACTTTACTGGTGATGTGTTCGTGCGTGTCGTGACAAAGCACAAGAAGTTCAAGACAGCCCGCATCCGCCCCGATTATCGCGGTGTCATTGCCAACGTGCAGAATGACTCTACTGTTCAGTTCCTGCTTTTCCAACCAGAGAATGTCAGCGTAGAGTTTGACGGGAACATTACCGACAACCTATTGCTTTTCACCTCGAAACCTGCCATCAGTCGTGAACAGGCAGAACGCGAGGCCAAACGGCAGAAACGGGATTTCCGTTATTATGGTCCCGGTCTATATACAGAAGAAACGATTCCTGTGTCTTCCAACACTATGGTATATCTGGCAGGTGGCAGTTATTTTACAGGTACTTTTGCCATAGAAGATGCGGAGAACGTAAGTATCTTGGGTCGAGGTATTGCTCGCCCCCCGAAAGGATATGAGGGCTGCCATGTGCATCGCAGTAAAAACGTGTTGATTGACGGTCTGATTCTGAATACCTGCCCCGTTGGTGGTTCTGACGGCGTGACACTTCGTGATGTGCGTTCCATTTCCTTCCCCGGTTGGGGAGATGGCTTGAATGTGTTTGCCTCCAGCAATGTGTTATACGACCGTGTCTTCTGCCGCAACTCTGATGACTGCACTACGGTCTATGCCACCCGTAAAGGTTTCAGCGGCTCAGCCCGCAATATCCGTATGCGTAACTCCACGCTTTGGGCTGATGTGGCTCATCCCATCTTCATCGGTATTCACGGTAATTCGGAAGTGGGTGACAGCATTGTCGGAGTGACTTACGAGAACATTGACATTCTCTGCCAAAGTGAACCGCAGGTGGACTATCAAGGTTGTCTCGCCATCAACTGCGGCGACAACAATTATGTGAAGGATGTGACTTTTGACAATATCCGCATTGAACAGCTTCACCAAGGCAGTATCCTCCAGTTGAAAGTGGGCTACAACCAAAAATATTGTACTGCTCCCGGGCGCGGCATCGAGAACATCACTTTCCGCAATGTCCGCTACTATGGGCAGCCATCCTATATGTCGGTCATTACAGGTTATGACGCCTCCCGTGTTGTTAAGAATGTCACCTTTGAGGGATTGAAAGTCAATGGACATATCATTTACGACGATATGCCCGGCAAACCACAATGGTATGCCACTACCGACTATGTGCCTATCTTCGTTGGTTCCCATGTAGAAAACATCATTTTTAAGAAGTAATGAAGCGGTTTATTGCATATCTTACTATTGGGATTTTCGCTTGCCTGACTTCGGTAAGTGCCCAAGAACTTACATCCCCCGATGGTGCTTATTGTTTCTCGTTTAGGCAAGAGGATGGGCGACTGACCTATGACATCGGTTTCCGTGGAAAAGCCATTGTCACGGATGGCGAGTTAGGATTAGATATCGATAACCATCTGGTAGAGTCTGCGATGGGTATCCCCGCTGACCGCTCGGAAGTTTGGACAAAAGACCTGCTGCTGACGGGCATTGACCATGCCGAGCGTGACACAATTTGGTTCCCGCCCTATGGCGAGCGCAATCATATACGCGACCATTACAATGAGATGACACTTCATTTCGTGAAGGGAGAGGAGCGTCAAGACCATCCTGATGGTTATAACAGAAGTAAATGCTATCTGATAGACATTGTTGTCCGTGCCTACAACGAGGGCATAGCCTTCCGCTATCATTTCCCAGAAGCCACGAATGGATTGTTTCTCCACATCACTGGCGAGCGCACAACTTTCCCCTTTGCTTCTGGCACAGACTGCTATCACGAGGCATGGGCGCAAGGACCCTATCAGAAACTGCCTCTTCGTGACTGGCCTGACGAGTGCGAGCGCCCGTTGCTGCTTTCATTGCCTAACGGTCTCTCTGTTGCCTTGCTTGAAGCATGTCTCACTGACTTTCCGCGTGGAAAGTTCCGGTTAGCCTCAGAAAATACAATTCAGGTGTCGCTCTTTGATTCCGCAGATGTCATTACCCCTTATGATACCCCTTGGCGTGTCATGATGGCGGGAGACCGCCCTGTCGATTTGATCAATAACAAGGATATTATACTCAATCTGAACTCGCCTTCCATCCTTACGGATTCTGATTTTATTCGTCCTGGCAAGGCGTTCCGTTCCGCCCGCCTTGATAAAGAACATATCTTGCAAAGCATTGACTTTTGCGCCGATTTCGGCATTCAGTATGTTGAGCTTGATGCAGGTTGGTATGGGCCTGAAATGCAGATTGCCTCCGATGCTACCAAAGTTGCTGACAGTCGGGATTTCACTATTCCAGATATCTGCAACTATGCCCGCGGCAAAGGCGTTGGCGTATGGCTCTATGTCAATCAGCGCGCTCTCGCCCGACAGCTTGACCAGATTCTGCCGCTATACGAGGCGTGGGGCGTCAGCGGCATCAAGTTCGGATTTGTGCAGGTAGGCAGTCAGCAGTGGACAACTTGGCTTCATGAGGCTGTCCGCAAATGCGCCATGCATCATCTGATGGTAGATATTCACGACGAGTACCGCCCTACGGGTGTCAGCCGCACCTTGCCCAACCTATTGACGCAAGAGGGAGTTCGCGGCAACGAGGAGATGCCTGATGCAACCCATAATGTGCTCCTGCCTTTCACCCGCTACCTCTGTGGCCCCGCTGATTACACCCTCTGCTACTTTAATTCCCGGGTGAAGAATACAAAGGGACATCAGTTAGCGATGGCAGCCGTCTATTACTCCCCGCTCCAGTTCTTTTTCTGGTACGACCTGCCCGATGCCTGGCAAGGCGAGACGGAATTGCAGTTCTGGAAAGATTGCCCGACCGTGTTTGACGAGAGCATAGCCCTTGATGGCCGTCCCGGTGAGTTTATCATTCAGGCTCGCCGCTCTGGTGATGACTGGTTTGTCGGTGCTATGACCAATACCGAGGGGCGCACCATTAGCATACCAACCGACTTCCTGCCTCAAGGTAACTATGTGGTAGATATATTCAATGACGATTCCTCATTGGACACTCGCACACAAGTCTCCACGAAAACCATCAAGGTTAAGACCGGTAAGCCCATCACTCTCCAATTACAGCCTTCGGGGGGCGCGGCACTACACTTTAAAATGATAAAAAAATGAAACAGCAACTACTACCTTTTATATTATGTGTGACCCTTTTCTCATTTTACGATGTGGAAGCGCAAGTCTATAGTCCCGACAATGGAGACGGCACCTATACAAATCCCGTACTCTATGCTGACTATAGCGATCCGGATGTTTGCACTGTAGATGAGGACTATTATATGACTGCCTCATCGTTCAACTGTATTCCCGGACTGCCCATCCTGCATTCCAAAGATTTGGTGAATTGGCAAATCATCGGCCACGCCTTGTTGGAACAGGAGCCAAAGACTGTCTATGACAAATCTCAGCATGGCAAGGGAGTATGGGCACCAGCCATCCGCCATCATAACGGTGAGTTTTACATCTATTGGGGCGATCCTGACCAAGGTATCTTTATGGTAAAATCTAAAAATCCTGCAAGCGGATGGTCTGCCCCTGTCTGTGTCATAGCAGGTGAGGGAATGATAGACCCTTGCCCGCTCTGGGATGATGACGGGCGTTGCTATTTGGTAAATGGTTGGGCGGCCTCACGGGCAGGACTGAACTCCGTGCTGACAGTCCGTGAATTGTCTGCAGACGGGACGAGCGCCATCAACCCACCTCGTATTGTCTTCGATGGTGGTCAGGAAAACCATACCGCAGAAGGCCCCAAGTTCTATAAGCGCAATGGCTATTATTGGATTATGTGCCCTGCCGGCGGTGTCGAGATGGGATGGCAGTTGGCCATGCGCAGTAAGTCACCTTACGGCCCTTATGAGTGGAAACGAGTGATGTGGCAAGGTAATACAACCATTAACGGGCCTCATCAGGGCGCTTGGATACATACCAAGTATGGAGAAGACTGGTTTTTGCACTTCAATGACAAAGGCGCTTACGGGCGTGTAGTCTATCTGCAACCTATTGATTGGACTACGGGCTGGCCGCTGATGGGGAACTGCGGCGAGCCTTATGCAGAATACCGCAAACCCAAATCATCCTCTTCTGTCATTATCACTCCCCTGATGTCTGACGAGTTCAACGATGGACAATTAGGACTACAATGGCAGTGGCATGCCAACTACCACCAACTTTACGGAATGCCCACTGCCGACGGCACTTTCCGCCTATACACCTACGACCTCCCTGAAGATTTCAATAGTCTTTGGGACGTTCCCAACCTGCTCTTGCAGAAGCCTGCGGCTCCCTGCTTTACGGCTACAGCCAAGGTGCGCTTTGCTTCAAAGGAGGACGGACAATATGGAGGAGTCGTTATGATGGGACGCGACTATAGTATGCTTGCTATCATGCGCGAGGGTGAAAAGTTCCTGATTCAGCGACACACCTGCATAGGAGCAGATGAGGGGAAGAAGGAGACGCGGCAAGCCTACGCCGCATTACCTCCGTCTGCTTGTGATACGATTCCCTACTCCCCTGCCATTTATATCGACCTTTATCTGCGCTTGGTAGTCCGTGACGGCCTGTGCCGTTTTGCCTACAGCCTTGACGGCAGCAACTTCAAAGAGGTGGGGACCCCGTTTACTATGCGTCAGGGTAAATGGATTGGAGCTAAGTTTGGCTTCGTTGCCGAATGTCGCAAACGGAAAGCCAATCGAGGTTGGTTGGATGTTGATTGGATTAGGGTGGAAAGTTAGATAAACACGATATTTAGTGCAAATAAATCTGCGTAAATACTTTCGCCGATTCGTATATATGATGAACAAATAACAGAATGACCTTCATCCATACAATTTGGTTTAAGTTAATAGTTAGTTATGGTTAAGAGCCGGGTGCTGGGAAGCATCCGGCTTTTTTTTATTTCCGCGAATGAGCGATGCGCCCAACAATTTGTTTGATTCACAAGAAATATCTATGTCAATAAAACTTGCCAAAATTTAACACTTGGTGAGAGCATGAAATAGACGCAGTTCGGCGTTTTTTGAAAGTGTGCTCGGCAGAATTTTGGAAAAAGCCCCGTAAAATTAGGGTTTGAGTTGGATTTTTATAAATTTCGTGTTACTTTTTGGAAAAATATAACACGGAATTTAGAAAAAAGTAACACGAAAATTGATAAAAAGTAACACGAAAATTGATGGAATTAAGCCTAAAATTCGACTCTATTTTGCGCTAAATGGGGAAAAATCACGCTGGGAAATCACCGAAAACCGCCTATTTATGGGCTTTTCAGGGGATAAAATCTGTAATAATTTTACAAGATATTGATAATCAATAAGTTGTGGTCACGCAAAATTCGTGTATTATTGCCCGCCAGATGGTTTGGTGGAAAATACGCGAGTTTTGAAGCATTGATTGTTTGAATTTTTGCTCAAATTTAACATTTTGGGCGCAAAACAAAAAGTGTGAATAAAATATAATATATCGTGTAAGGTCATGAATAGTCGGTGCGGGTTTCGTATCTTTGTAAGGTCTATAGATAAAACCTAAGCTGATTACTAATGTGACTACTCATAGGATTCTAAAGTACCTGATAGCCGTTGCCGTGTGCCTGTTGGCCACGGGTAGGGGTGTATGCAAGGAAAGTGGCGTGGTGACGCTAAACGTTGCCGACGGACTGGTGGGTGAGTCGGTTTACGACGTGATGACCGATCATGGCGGACGCATCTGGATAGCCGCTGCCAATGGGGTGAATATGTATGACGGAAAGCAGATGACTGCTTACAACCTGACCGACGGCGAGCATCGGATGGTGACGGTGAATGCGCTATGCGAGACGCGTGACAAGAGCATCTATGCTGCAACGAACATCGGTCTGTTCCGGCTGACAATAGGGAACGACCGCTTTGAGCGGATATTGACGGAAGTCTTGCAGCCGGAATGCCTGCTGGCGGTGGGTGACTCCATCTTCATCGGAGGTCGGCAAGGCTTGCAGATATTTGATGGTGAACGGGTGACAACCACTCATCTCGGGCAAAGCAGGAGTGGTATTGACAACATCGTGCGACATTATGTCCGGGATGTCCGTGGACGAATATGGTTCTTAGGACGGTACGATTTGTTTCTTTATGACACGAAGTCGGGGGGGGTAACTCCCCAAGGCATCAATAGCCTACTGCCCGAAAGAGCCACGCCGAGCCAGTTTGAAATCGTTGGCGACCTTTGTTTCATAGGCACAAAGGCAGATGGGTTTTACATCATCAATCTGAATACCAAGGAAGCGAAGCGCATCACGGAGATAGGACACATAGTAACCTCCGTGCGACGCAGTGGCGACGGCTATGTCTGTGTGGGCACAAACGGCTCGGGGGCTTTCCTGATAGATGGGAATACGGGCGTAGTGGTAGCCCGCTTCTCCATTGAGACGGAAAACAGCCAATTGCCCACGGATGCCGTAAATTGCTACTACCGGGATGCGTCGGGCGTGGACTGGTTCGGGTTAGTGCGCTACGGGCTGACATACGCCTATCATCGCGACCCATTGTTCAAGCCGTTCCGGGCAGGGGATTTCACGACGGAAGGGCTCAATATGCGCAGCTATTACCTGCGGGGCGACGAAGGAGTGATAGGCACACATAATGGTTTTTATTTCATCAAGGGTGGCAATGTGCGCTATTATTCGCCCGACATGATGGGCGGCGGTCACATTGTGAATAATATCGTTTACTATCGCGATGAGTATTACATCGGCACATTTGATGGTGGAATAAGTGTGCTCAACCCGCAGACGGGCGATTTAAGACGGCTTGCTTTTGCCCCCTCGCTTCATAAATCGACCATCGGCGATTTGAAGATAGGGCCGGACAGTCTGCTTTGGGTGGGGACTAATGATGGTTTGTTTGCCATTGACAATCGGCAGATACACCATTGGTTTACCGAACAGAACTCACACATTCAGGGCGGCATCATCCTTGACATAACCTTCGATTATTGCGGAAATTCATGGCTGACAGGTGCTGACGGCATATCCATATACAGTGGTCAGACAAAAGAAATCATTGCAGACCCCAACTATCCGGAAGGCTTCTTCAATCGGCAGCCCTATTGTCGTGGCTCAATAGGGCACGACAGCATCATCTTCATGCGCAACGGGCCGCAGGTGTTTTATACCGATGCGAAGATGCAGCATTATGGTACATTAGCGTTGCCGGTGAATTTGCCTGATATATGGTGTCGCGACTTCGTTGATGACATAAGCGGACATTATTGGATCAGTTCTGCAATGGGGCTGTTCCGGTTAGACTATGACGGCACAGGATTGATGCGCCTCGGCAGCGATGCGGGACTGATGGGCAGCATCAACAAGATCAGCTACGACGGGCAGCGGCTTTGGGTGGCGACATCGGAAGGACTGTTCTATATTTATCCAAAAGACATTGAGGCATGGTCCACCAGCAGCAACCATGGAATGCACCTTTATAATATCCGACGCGGGAGCGAGATGCTTTCCGATGGCCAGCAGTTAGCGGTCAATGAATCGCAACGGATAACGCTTGGTTGGAATTTCGTTTCTGACGTGGTACAATTAGAGGCTGTGCTGTTGGACTATGCCGAGCAGGTTGGAAGAATCTATGAGTACAGCCTTGATGACGAGCCATGGCAAATCGTACTGCCCAATGACCAGATAGCATTGCAACACCTGACATTAGGAAACCACTGCCTAAAAATACGATTGGCAGGCATTGTAGGTACTGAGGCTGCCTATCAGGTAGTGGTACACCCATCGACAGGCGCCATTGTTGAGTTATTGGTGTTCATTATACTGGTCCTGCTGCTTTGGCGAGCCTATCGGTATCGGAAGAATACCAAGCTGCTGCTTACGGAAAGAGATGAGATTGAGGATGCCCTGATAGCCGTAGAGCAAGAACTGGAGGAGGCAATGGATGAGGAAGGGAAGGATGACGGCGTGAAAAGCGAGAAATATCAGAAGGTGAAGATTGATGAGAAAGAATGTGCCGAGATAGTTGGTCAGATGCGCGCTTATATAGAGAAAGGCAAGATATACACGAACACAGACATCAGGATGAAAGACCTGGCAGACGAGCTCCATCTGTCTCCGTCAAAACTAAGTCAGGTGTTCAACCTTTATCTGAAGGAAAACTATTACGACTTCATCAACCGCTATCGGCTTGAGGAGTTCAAGCGACTTATTAAAGCAGGCGAGCATAAGCGAGTCACTATCACGGCACTCTCCGAGCAATGTGGCTTCAAAAAGTCGAATTTCTTTTCCACATTCCGCAAGGTGGAAGGCATGACTCCGGCTGAATATCTGAAGAAAATGAGGTAAGAACACAGGTTGTGAGTTCTGCTAATTTAGATAGACTATTTGTATCGCATTGACATATAGCGATTTAAACAACTTGGACTAATTGCTAAACGAGTTGGCGGCAAACAAGAGGAAAAAACTTGTTTGCCGCCTTTTTGTGTGCTACTTTTGCAGTGCAATCAATAATTAAAAACCGAGAATCATGGTAACAGTCAGCTCAGAGAACCGAGAGATTATTGGTCGGGCATATCAAGAAGTAAGGCCAGACATCTTCTCCATCTTCCGTCAGGCATGTATCGCCGAAGATACGTGTGAGGATTTGGTGCAGGAAGTGTTCGTGAAGATTATGGGGCTTGACATCATCATTGCCAGCCAGCTGAAAGCATTGGCAGTGACAATCGCCTATCAGAAGCGCACCGACTACCTGCGTCACCGCGTATATATGAATAAGGTGAGAAATGAAGGGAGTTGGCAGATGGAAAGGAGTTACACCAACCAAGAGGCAGAGGTGAACGATATTTTGCAGACGGAGATGAAAGTAATCCGCTGTATGTCGGAACTTGATAGCAGAACTTACATATTAAGCCGCTTCGAGGAAAAAAGTGCCGATGAGATAGCACTGACGCTGAATCTCTCAAAGCGAGCTGTTGAGTCGCGTATCTACAGGACACGACAGATGGTCAGGGAACACGTAAGGAAAGTGATTGGATTCTAAAATATTAATTCTTAAAAACCATTTATTATGAAGAAAAAACAGATTTGTTATCTTTTGATGCTCGGCGCAGCCCTCTTATTAGGCGGTTGTGGCGACGATGCAGAAGGGCGTATCGACATTGACGACACGGCTCCAGCACAAGTGACGAATGTGAGTGCGGCATCGACCGCAGGTGCGGTGACGCTGACGTGGAGCATCCCCACGAGCAGCAGCTTTATGTACACCAAGGTGGTTTATACCGACGCTGACGGTCAAGAGCAGTATCAGTTGTTCTCAAAAGAACGTGCGACTAACGGGCAGATGTCTGCTACTTTCAAGGGCTTCATCACCACCGACCCCGTAAAGTTCCTGCTCTATGCCTGTTCGGTGCGCGGCAACAATGCCGGTGCAGTGGAAGTGAATGGCACACCGGGTGCGCCCAATTTCTCGGCTGTGCTGGAAACCATTACGGTGGATGCTGCCTACGGCGGTATCAGGGTGAATACGAACAATGGCTTCGACGATGCTGTCGTAGTGGCAGTTGCCTGGAAATCAAGTAGTAGCGGGAAGTCTGGCAGCACAAAATATGTGGTGTCTCCCAATAAGACTGACAACAGTTTTGTGCGCCTTGATGTGGAAGACGGCTTCTTACTTGAACAGTCGGATATCACCATCCATACGGAAGACGAGTTCGGCCATGCTTCAGCAGATAAGAACTTCACGGTAACCCCCAATCCTGTCGTGAAGATTGACCAGAGTCTGATGAGCATTCCCGGCTACAATCCCGACTCCAACGACGGCACCATCGGCTACAGTTCTCAGGAAAGTCAGGGTGAAGGTGCAGTCAATGGCCGTGCCGTTTGCATCTTGGACGGTAATCCTGACACGTTCTGGCACTCCAGTTGGAAGATTGCCACCGACTATCCGCAGTGGATTATCGTTGATCTGGGCAAGGATTACAAGGTGGCACAGGTGGAACTGACCCGCCGCATCGGTGACAACCGTGGCCAGATAGGACAGACCATCTACACTTGTGCAGAGGCAAAGGCTACGGATGCTTCCAATCCTGATGCCTGGGCATGGGAGAATTACGGTTCATTCGCCTTTGACAACAACTCGGACAAGCCACAGGTCAGCGACCTTTCCGACAACCTGCAGGCTGCCCGCTACGTGAAGGTTTACTTCGGGCCTGAAATGAAAGGCTCGGGCGTGAACACGATGCTTTCAGAGTTTAATGTGTATGTCGTAGAATAAAACTAAAAAAAGATATTAGAATATGAAAAGACAATATATCATAGCGGCAGCCCTGTCACTCATGATGCCCTCGGCTGTTTGTGCAAGCGGGGAAATGACGACAGTGCAGCGCGTACAACAAAATGGTGGACAGTTAGTCGGAACGGTGACCGACGAGAATGGTGAAGGCATCATCGGTGCTACCATTATGGTGAAAGGGACGAAAAACGCTACCGTGACAGACTTCGACGGAAACTTCACGCTGAATGATCCCAGTGGCGTGATTGTGGTGAGTTATATTGGCTACCTGACACAGGAAATCCAGTACACGGGTCAGCAGACACTCAACATCAGGCTGAAGGAAGACAATTCGTTGTTGGACGAAGTGGTGGTAACAGGTTATGGTGTGGCTAAAAAGGCCTCACTGACGAGTGCCATCAGCCAGATTAAGGGTGATGAAGTATATGCAAACCGTGGTGTTGGAAGTACGACGGTGGCATTGCAGGGAGAGATTCCGGGACTGACCGTGACACGTACCTCTACCCGTCCGGGTAGTGAGGCAGCCGCCATGCAGATTCGTGGTGACATCTCTATCAATGGTAACAGCGAACCGCTTATCATTATTGACGGCGTGACGGGTTCACTTGACGAGTTGAACTCACTGAACGGAAGCGATATTGAGAGTATCTCCGTGTTGAAGGATGCCTCGGCAGCCATTTACGGTGCGCGTGCCGCATCTGGTGTGATACTGGTGACAACCAAGCGTGGAAAGCAAGGCAAGGCTGTGATTACCTACAATGGTGCCCTGAGCCGTACTATTAATGGTATTCAGGCCCCGATGACCAATAATGCGGAATGGCTCGATATGTTCTATGAGGCACAGTTCAACGATGCCCGTGTTACTACAGGATTGACAGATCCCACGGATATACACAATAACATCAACTGGTGGATATTCAATTCTTTTGGAGGTGCCACGCTTGACCCGACCGACATCGACCCGGCAACGGGCGAAGCCCGCATCTATCGCGGTGAGCCGCTGTTTGATGCCTTGCGTGCCGGCAAGACGCTGACATTGCAGAATGGTGACAAGATAGAGCGTTGGGAACCAGGCAACTATATGATGGATGCCCTTTACGGTCAGGCCACCTCTCAGAAGCACAACCTGAGTGTCTCTGGTGCTGATGAAAAGTTCGGCTATCGCCTGTCATTAGGCTATGAGAATGCGCAGTCGCAGTTGAAGGTGGCAGAAGACGGACAGAAGAAATGGAGTGCCCGACTGAATGCCGACTATCAGGCAACAAAGCAGATGAAGTTTGAAACCAATCTCTCGTTTGAAAAGCGTGAGGTGAATACACCTTCCACCGATGTGGGCGCGGGCTGGTATGACCCGTGGTTCTGGACGATTCTCAATGAAAACGGTGACCCCTACGACACGTTCAGCGGAAACCGTAACCCTGTGGGCGGCCTGACACAAGGCGGTAAGGACAAATATAGACTGACCACCCTCCGCGGAAGCATAAAGGCAACCTATGACCTGTCGCAACTCGTAAAAGGTCTGTCACTCTCTGCCTCTGGTGCTTACAAGCTGGTGCAGAGCAACGATCAGAAGACAGTGAACAAGGTGCAATACTATGATTGGGTTGGAACAATGACGGGTAACAAGCAAGGCCCGGGTTCCATCACAGAAGCCGACAAGCGATGGGAGAATATCACATTGGGCGGATTTGCCAACTATGAGCGCACCTTCGCGGAGAAACACAATGTGTTTGCAATGATTGGTATGACTGCCGAGCAGGAGACTTATAAAGGTATCACTGCCAGCCGCTCTCAAGGACCGCTTTATGAAGGTTCTGGATTGGCAGACTTAAACGTATGGGAAAGTGGTACAAACAACGGTGCCAGTGGAGGCCAGAACAGTTGGGGACTGGTTTCCTACCTGACCCGCCTGAATTACAGTTTCCAAGACAAGTATTCCGTGGAGCTTCTGGCTCGTCGTGACGGCTCTTCTAAATTGTCGGAGGCTCAGCGCTGGAAGAATTTCTACTCAATCTCTGGTTACTGGCGTTTGTCAAGTGAGGACTTCCTGAAGGATGTGCAATGGCTGAGCGACTTGAAAGTGCGCTATAACTACGGTAAGACGGGTAGTGTGGAAGGCATCGGGAACTATGAACGATATGCCTCGGTAAGCACGGGTTCCGCCCTCTTCGGCATGAATCCATCCACGCAGTCCACCATCTGGCTTGGTTCGATGACCAGTGACCAACGCACGTGGGAAACCATTAACAGCCATGACTTCGGTCTTGACTTCGCTTTCCTGAATAATCGTCTGCGCGGTTCATTCGACTACTTCATCAAGGCTAACAACGGTATGTTCATCAGTATCGAGTATCCGTCTGTATTAGGTGCATCGGCTCCGAAAGTGAACGACGGCGAGTTCCAGGCCAAAGGTTGGGAGTTTGCAATCAACTGGAATGACCGCATCGGTGATGTAAGCTATAATCTGGGCTTCCAGTTGTCAGATGCCTGGTCGTTGGTGAAAAAACTTACCAACAATGAGAATGTGCCTGATCCCGGTATCAACAGCAATCGCCTGACGGGTCGCCCGCGCCGTGCCATCTACGTATATCAGACTGATGGCATCTTCCAGACACAGGAGGAAGTGGATGCTTTCTACGAGATGTACTATTGGAATGCAGACCACTCTGGTCCCAAAGCCAACAACATATTGCCCGCCCCGGGTGAGAAGACCTTGAACACGCTCCGTCCCGGTGCCCGCAAATTAGTGGATCTCAATGGCGATGGTGCCATCACCCGTGAAGACCTCTACTATGCCGGCGATGCCGCGCCCAGACTGAACTTCGGCTTCAAAGGAGGATTGGAGTGGAAAGGCATTGACTTCTCGATATTCTTCCAAGGCGTGTGGAAGCAGAAGGTGCTGCGTAATGGTAACTTCTATGCCCCGTGGATTACCAACTATGTGATGCAGAACAATACGTTCATCGGACAGATGTGGAGTCCTGAGAATCCGACGGGCACCTACACCATCGCATCCCGTGACAACAACTTCAATCGTTTCAACTATGAGAACAAGGACGTGAGCGTGCAAAACAACCGCTACATTCGTCTGAAGTCGCTTGTGGTTGGCTACACATTGCCCCGCCAGTGGACGGAAAAAGCCGGACTGAGCAAGGTTCGTGCCTACTTCTCTGGTGATGACCTCTGGGAATGGACAAAGGTAAAGGATGGCTTCGACCCTGAATATGGAGAGGCTTCGAACAATACCTTCCCCTTCAGCCGACTGCTGACATTTGGTCTTGACGTGACATTCTAAAAAAATGTAAGAACAGAAAAAACAAAAGTTATGAAAGCAATATATAAAAGCATTTTCGTCTGCTGTGCTGCGATGACGGCATTGGTATCGTGTGACGAATTTCTGGATAAGGAACCCATGTCAGAGGGAACGGAGGCCATCGTGTTCCTGACCCCTGCCCAGTTCAAGGCGGCAGCCAACGAGTTCTACAATGACCTGCCTGGTTGGAGCTATGACCGTATGGATCGCAACACCGATATAGGTGGATTGGCAAGCAACGGTGGCGGGTCGGCTCCTGAGAGCAGTTCCGTTTGGAATGACAACTATGCGAACATCCGCCAGTATAACATTCTGCTCAACAAGGCAGAGAACTATGCGGGTGACAAGTCTGCCATTGCCCAGCATGTCGGCGAGGCATACTTTTTCCGCGGCTTTGCCTACTTTGAATTGTTGAAAGCCTTCGGCGGTGTACCCATTGTGGATCATGTACTCGACGTGAACGACGAGGTGCTCTATGGCGCTCGCAACAGCCGCTACGAAGTGGCGCAGCAGGCATTCAGCGACTTGCGCAACGCAATCGACCGTCTGCCCAACGAGACCTCAATCTCTGAAACCGACAAAGGTCACATCAGCAAGGAAGCAGCACAGGCATTCCTCGGGCGCGTCCTGCTCTATGAGGCCACATGGGAGAAATATGTGCCAAGCATCAGCTACGACCTTGACGGCAATGGCACCAGTGAAGGTGCTGGCACGGCAAAGCCCGAAGGCTACCCCTCCGTTGAGGCTATGCTGACAGAATCAAGGCAAATGTCGAAGGCTGTGATTGACGAGGCAGCGAGAGGAACATACCAGCTCTGGGACGAGTGCGACACGTTGAGTTACTACTATCTGTTCAACATTGATGACAAGGGTGGCAATATCTGCAACTTTAAGGGGGCAGGTAAAACGACTAACAAGGAATTTATTATCAGTAAGAAGTATGATTATGATCTTAAGCGGGGTGGTATCAACCTTTCCCATACCGTCATTACTTGGCAGGCAGTCGGCATCAGTGCCCAGTTCGGAGAGTCGTTCCTCTGCTCTAATGGTTTGCCATTGCGCATCAGCTACACTAGCAATATGAGCGATGCCCAAAACAATCCAGAGTTTTCTGGATGGGACACCTTCATTGGTGAGTATCAGAATCGCGACTATCGTTTCATCGGCTGTACTTATGTGCCTGACCGCACGGTGTGGAGCAGCCGTCCTGAGGACAATCGCCAATGCACGGTCATGGGGCAGCCATATCCCACGCCTGTATTCCCACAAGATGATAACGTATTCAATGCAAACGATCCTGTCTATACCAGTGCGTGCGCTGTATTTAAGCCGACGCTGCGCAACAACCCGACCCACTATGGCTATGGTAGCCGCAAGTATATGAGTGAAGGTGCAGATCGCGCCACCAATACAGAATCGGCTGACTGGCCCATCCTCCGACTGGCAGAAGTCTATCTGAACTATGCCGAGGCCACCTGCGAACTTGGCAACGGGCAGATTTCCGATGACGATCTTGACCTCTCCATCAATAAACTGCGTGACCGGGCACGTGTGGCTCATCTGACGAATGCACTGATTGCCAACGTGTATGATGCTGGCTGGTGGGATTGGAATACCAACAAGACAGTCTGCAAGAAGATGAATATGCTTGATGAGATTCGTCGTGAAAGAGCATGTGAACTGTTCGGTGAGGGTTTCCGTATGGATGACCTGAAGCGTTGGGGCGTGGCTCACATTAACCTGCGCGGTCAGAAGTTGGGTCGCCACGTGCTGAACACGGCTTATACAACCGAGAAGGCCAACGACCGTACTTACTTTGGCGAGCCTTGCTACTATCCTGAGAAATATCCTTTGCTCTACGGCTATTACGAGGGCACAGGTGAGAGTGATCCTGATTACGGCCGCTCCATCGCAGTATTGGCTGGCAACCTGAACTATACGCAGCGCGACTATTTAGAGGCTATCCCCTTGCAGCAGATCCGTCTGAATCCTGCACTGACGCAGAATCCTGGCTGGTAATCTGAGGTTAGATAGTTGCGTAAAAGAGTCCTTATGTCCGTATATTATAAAAACGGATATGAGGACTCTTATTTTATTGTTATTCTGGGCAATATGGGCAGAGGCACAAGCCCAGCAAAAGATTGTGATTAGCAACCCGACGGGAACACAACAGCATCGTGTGGTAGAAATTGGCAGTGGTTTGCGGAGTGACACATCGCTTATTATTCGCGATGCCTTCGGAATCGAGCAGCCTACACAAGTGACACACGACGGGAAATTGTTATTATATGTGTCGGTAAGACCCTATGGAAAGGGCACTTACACCATAGAGCAAGGCGTGCCGATGCCAGCGAAACGATATGTGCAGGGAAGGTATTATCCAGAACGGGCAGACGACATCTCATTTGAGAACGACCGCACAGGATTTCGCATCTACGGCCCAGAGACGCAACGCAGAGGCGAAAAGGCTTTTGGTATCGACCTTTGGGTGAAGCACTCATCGGAGCTACTGGTGGATAGTCTGTATAAATTGGAGTTTTCGAAGCATCCGGAAATTGCCGAATTACGTAGACAAGGGAGAACGCATGAGGCCGACTCACTGACTACCGTGACCAGTTATCATCTGGATCATGGGGCTGGTATGGACGGCTATGGAGTGGGTGCGACATTAGGTTGCGGCACGCCGGCATTGATGGTAGGCGATTCCATCTGCTATCCTTGGTGTTACGAGAAATACGAAATACTTGACAATGGGCCGCTACGCTTCACACTCCGTTTGGATTTCCCAGAAACTACGATAGACGGAATGAGGGTCACGGAGCATCGGCTGATGACGCTCGACCGTGGAAGCAACTTCTGTGAGATGACCGTATGGTATGATGGATTAAAAAAGTCTGTGAATCTTGTGGCAGGGGTTGCTTTACGTCAGGCAGACACCACGAGTGTAGTGCTGACGGATAATTACATTGCGTATGCCGATCCCACTATCGACCCGGAAAGGTACAATAGTCAAATCTATGTGGCCACACTATTCCCTAATGGCGTGGACATAACTTGCAAACAATTCTTCCACGAGCCTATTGGGGCAAATGTCGGACACGCATTGGGCATTATTAGGAACTACTACGGCAGACCATATACATATTATATAGGTATGGCATGGAGCGACTTCGATGTGCGGTCGTTTGAAGAGTGGCTGCTGCGTATCAAGCAATGGGCATCAAGCCTTTCTTGCAATGTCCAGTGCTCTGATTAGTCTAAAAAAGCAAATATTTACTTTCATTTTGACAGAATTCAAGCAGATTTTTGTAATTTTGTGTCGAATTACAAAAATTATCCGTATGAGAAAAAGTCTTATTATGTTTTTTATTGCCTCGGCTCTCATGCTTGTGGCAGGCAAGGCATCCGCTCAGGAAGAGAACGGATTCAGGAAGATTGACGTGAAGGAAGACTTCACGGAAAACGGTTTTAAGTGGTTTCATGACGCTGAAATCCTTGCAGCTGGCAACAAGGACAAGCACAATGCGATGACTATCGGCTGGGGAGGCATCGGGACGCTCTGGGGGCATACCTCGCTGACGGTCTATGTGGCAGAGAAGAGACACACGAAGCAGTTTATGGATGAAAACGCGTATTTCACCGTGATGACTTTTGGTGAAAGACATAGGGAGGTTATCGGATACATGGGTAGCAAGAGTGGGCGTGATGGCGACAAGGCTGCGGCCCTTGGACTGCATACCGCTTACACAGAGAATGGCACACCGTATTATATGGAGGCTGACATGGTGATTGAGTGCAAGACAATGTATGCTGCGCCTTTCGACCCTCAGAATTTCAAAAGCGATGTTCCCAAGAAGCAGTACGCCAATTTCCCTGCCGGTTTGCATACCATGTATATCGGCGAGGTCGTTAATGCCTGGAAAAAACAGTAATAATCATGAAAGTAAAGATACAGACAATGCTGGGCGACATCGTGGTTCGCCTCTATGATGAGACACCGATTCATCGTGACAACTTCGTCAAACTTGTAAAGGAAGGATATTATGATGGTACGCTGTTCCATCGGGTGATTAAGGACTTCATGATTCAAGGCGGCGATCCTGACTCAAAAGGCGCACCTGCTGGAAAGATGCTTGGCGTTGGTGGCCCTGATTATACTTTGGAAGCCGAGATTAAGGACGGACTATTCCATAAACGGGGAGCCTTGGCTGCTGCAAGACAGGGTGACGAGGTGAATCCAGCGCGCAGGAGCAGCGGTTCTCAGTTCTACATCGTGTGGGGACAGGTCTATAATGAAGGACAGTTGCGCCAGTTCTCCAAACAGTTGAAGATGCAACGGACACAAGAAATCTTCAACCAACTTGCCTTGGAGCATCGGGATGAAATCATGCAGATGCGCCGTGAAAGGAATCGTGCAGGGTTACAGGAGTTGCAGGACAAACTGGCTTCAGAGGCAGAGGAAAAAGCGGCAGAACTTAGAGGATTGACGGAGGAACAGCTGAAAATCTACTCAACGGTTGGGGGCACCCCGCACCTTGACGGTCAATATACGGTATTCGGTGAGGTTGAGGATGGTCTCGATGTGGTTGAAATGATACAGGGCACTGCTACCGGTCGCAGTGACCGACCCGTTGATGACATAGAAATGAGAGTGACCTTGGTTGATTCTTGATGTTTTTTGCTACCTTTGCAACCAATTGGAAACAACACACACACAATGGAGATACTAAACAACTTCTTTGCTGAACTGAGTGGTCTGCTGTGGGGATGGCCTATGATTATTCTTTTGTTGGGCACGCATATCTACCTGACCATCATTCTGCGCTTTCCCCAGCGGTATATCTTTAAGGCGATACGCTTGTCCGTCAAGAGCGACAAGGAGACGACGGGCGATGTGTCTCAGTTTGCCTCGCTTGCCACGGCACTTGCTGCCACCATCGGCACGGGCAATATCATCGGCGTAGCCACGGCGATAGCGTTAGGCGGGCCGGGGGCTGTGCTATGGTGCTGGCTGACAGGCGTGTTTGGTATCTCCACGAAATATGCGGAAGGACTGCTTGCCATAAAATACAGGAAGAAAAAGGCTGACGGGAAGATTATCGGAGGCCCGATGTTTGCTTTGGAAGATGGACTTGGCTGGAAATGGCTCGCCATCCTGTTTGCCGTTTTCACCGCCATTGCTTCCTTTGGCATTGGCAATACCGTGCAGGCTAATGCCATCGCTACGCTGGCCAACGAGACCTATGAGATATCCCCTTACATCACAGGGGCTGTTGTCTGTCTGCTGACGGGTGCCGTTGTATTAGGCGGTGTAAAGAGTATTGCCCGCGTCTGCTCGATGCTCGTTCCTTTTATGGCGCTGTTTTATGTGGCGGGCTGCCTATATATAATAGGTGTCAATGCTTCCTATGTGATTCCAGCCGTCAAACTTATTTGCGTCTCCGCATTCAGTCCACAGGCGGCAGGAGGGGGCTTCATCGGTACTACGGTGATGATGGCTGCGCGCTATGGTATCGCCCGAGGACTGTTTAGCAATGAGTCTGGTCTTGGCTCGGCTCCTATCGTGGCGGCGGCAGCGCAGACGCGCAATCCCGTCCGTCAGGCATTGGTGTCAAGTAGTGGCACGTTTTGGGATACCGTTGTTATCTGCGCCATTACGGGTATCGTCATTGTCAGCAGCGTACTGGCCTATCCCGACATCAGTTTTGACAATGGTGCCGTGCTGACCAAGGTCGCTTTCTCGAAGATTCCCGTTGTGGGTACTCCTTTGCTGACCGTCGGATTGCTCACCTTCGCCTTCTCAACGATTCTCGGATGGTGCTACTATGGTGAGCGTGCCGTGGAATACTTGAAGGGAAAACGGTGGGTGATTGTCTATCGTGTGGCATACATCGCTGCCGTATTCTTGGGCAGTATCTTGAATCTGAGCATCGTCTGGAATATTGCCGACTGCATGAATGCCCTTATGGCGATTCCCAATCTGATTTCGCTACTGGCATTGAGTGGCATCCTCGTCCACGAGACGCGCAAATATTTGTGGAGGGGGCGGTTAGACAGAATGGATGTTGATTGATAGTTGTTCCCCTTCTTCCTTTATGCGCCAGAAGGGGATGTCTTTCTCCTGACAAAACGGCTCCATCCGCCATGCGCTCTCAAAGCCGCTGGCTACGAAGTGCATCGGCACGAACAAACCGATGTTGAAACGGTCAATGAGTTGCCTGCCGCCCAACGTGTAGCCGTTGCCTATTCTGCCATCGACGGGAAACATCGCGATGTCAAGCGTGTCGGTAATCTTGCGTATATCTTTCAGTTCCCCTAAAAAGCGTTTCTCTTCGGCGACAGGGTTGATGTACTCGCCGAACTCTTCGCTGTAGATGGTTTCATCCGGCGTATCATCGGTAAGGAAACGGGCATACCAGTTGCAGAGGTCGCCGGCATGAAAGATATATTTCCCGTCGGTCTTAACCAGCCAACTTACGCCGCTATCATTGCTTCCTGTTGCAATAACCAGTATGTTTGTGTCTTCCCAAACGCCCCCTTTTGCCATCCACACATCCGCCTCTTCCCTTTTAGCGCGCCTTCGCCGCAGAATGTCCTTTGAGAGGATGTATATGATGTTGGGATTTATCTTCCTCCACTCAAAGATTTCCCGCGTAAAATGGTCTTCGTGGAAATGACTTGCGAAGACATACACCTGCTTGTGCGTGTTGAGATGACGGGGCACAACCTTGGCGGGATCCATCCAGTAGTCAAAAATCAGGACGCACCGCTCTGTTTCCAGAATGAAACCGCTATGGAAGATGTAAGTCAGGGTCATTCGATAAAATTCTTATTACTTGCCAATACAGGATGTTATTTCCCCACGCAAAAATGACTAAAGATGGAAGAGAGTGTTTCTTGGGGCGTGATTTGACCGCCAGTGATTTCTGCTAATTGCTCGATGGTCAGGCGGAGATCTTCGGCAAGGAGGTCGCCGCTGAGTTGTGAGGCAAGACCATCAATGACGCGGTTGATACTCTCTTGTGCGTGGAGCAGGGCTTCGTAGTGGCGGGCGTTGGTGACGATGACATCTGTATCAGCGAGTGTCGGAATATCAGCGGCGGAATAGATAGCCTCCTCCAAAGCCTCGATGTTCTCTCCCTGCTTTGCGGAAATCGTGACAAGATGGTGGGGGAGGGGAAGTGAGGGGTAATGATTGGGCTGGGAGTCTCCGTTAAGACCTAAGCGCTCCCTGATTTCAGGAAGGTCGGTCTTGTTGAAGGCGATAATGAGGTGCTTGTCTTTGAGGGGTGCTTGCAGGTCGGAGATTTCAGCATCCGAGGGCCATTCATCGATAAGCCAGATGACGATACGAGCCTTCTCGATAGCCTGATAAGTGCGCTGAATGCCGATTTGCTCAATGGTGTCATCGGTTTGACGGATGCCTGCGGTGTCGATGAGGCGGAAGGTGATGCCTTGTATATCTATGGTGTCCTCAATGGCATCGCGTGTGGTGCCGTGGATGTCTGAAACGATGGCGCGCTCATCTTTCAAAAGACGGTTGAGGAGTGTACTCTTGCCCGCATTTGTCTTGCCAATGATAGCAACGGGAATGCCCTGCTTGATAGCCTGCCCGGTCTCGAATGAGTGGGCAAGGGTGATGATGCGGTGGCTGATTTTTTGTGCAAGTTCCAAGAGTTCTTGTCTGTCGGCAAACTCCAGGTCTTCGTGATCAGAGAAGTCAAGCTCAAGTTCAAGGAGCGAAGTCAGCTTAAGGAGTTGTTCGCGGAGCAAAGAAAGTTCAGAAGAGAAATTTCCGCGCAACTGGGCCATCGCAAGCTGATGCGTGGCTCGGTTGGTAGATGCTATGAGGTCTGCAACGGCCTCTGCTTGCGAAAGGTCAAGTTTCCCATTGAGATAAGCACGTTGGGTAAACTCTCCGGGATGCGCCTGCCGACAACCATGCTGAATCAACAGTTCAAGCACCTTATTAAGTATGTAGCGCGAACCGTGACAGGAGATTTCCACACTATCCTCGCCTGTGTAGGAGTGGGGTGCGCGGAACAGGCTAACTAATACCTCGTCAATCATGCTGCCCTCTGCGTCGGTTATTCTACCGAAATGAAGTGTATGCGAAGGAGCGGTGGCAAGTTTCTGGGAATTGTTCGGAGAACCTATAGGGGAGAAAATACGGGAAGTGATACTGATGGCATTCTCTCCCGATATGCGAATGATACCGAGGGCACCTCCTGGGGCTGTAGCGAGGGCGCAAATCGTGTCAGTGTTCATTTCCTTTAGGTCCACGTATTGGCGATAATGACAAAAGACAGTGCTATGGTGCCCGCTATTATCATATACGGTCGAGCACTTTCACGATTAAGTCATCGATGGAAGACTTGTATTCCGTGTTCATCTTCTGCGCATAGCGGTTGGCAATGACCATGCAACACGTCATCGCCTTGTGCCCGAGCAAGGCAGCGAGACCGGCAACGGCAGAGGATTCCATCTCGAAGTTGGTAATGCGGAGACCGCCATATTCAAACGCCTCCACTTTCTCATTCTGATGCGGGTCGGCAAGTGGGATGCGAAGCTCACGGCCTTGCGGACCATAGAAACCGCCGCAGGCAATAGTGATGCCGCGCACCATATCATCAGCCGCGATGCGCTCAATGAGTTCAGCATCGGCATCAATAGTGTAGGGGTCGGCAAGCTGCGGATTCCAGTTCATGTGCTGCTTGAAGGCAGCCTCGCATTGGAGGTCGCAAACTTCATTCCTGCCGGCATAGAAATTCAGCAGACCGTCAAAGCCAATGCTCTTGACGGAGGCGATGAAGGAACCGGAGGGTGTATAAGGCTGAAGACCGCCGCAAGTTCCGATGCGGACGATGGTCAGTTGGCGATGCACGTCATTTTCGGTGCGCGTCTTGTAATCCACGTTGGCAAGCGTGTCAAGCTCATTGAGCACAATGTCGATGTTATCGCATCCGATGCCCGTTGATTGCACGGTGATACGCTTGTCGTGATATGTGCCGGTGATTGTGCGGAACTCTCGGCTTGCCACCTCGCACTCGCGGGTATCGAAATGGGCTGCCACCGTTTCAACTCGTCCCGGGTCGCCCACAAGGATGACCTTGTCAGCCAATTGCTCGGGTTTCAGGTGAAGATGAAAGCAAGAGCCATCGGCATTGATAATCAACTCGGATTCTGGGAATACTCTCTTTGTCATAATCAGGCATCTTAATGGTTTAACAAGTAATCTTAACGAAATAAAAAGGCATCTTATGGAGGTTACAGAGCCTCGTTCTCCAATTTGCGGATGCGCTTTTCGAGAGACTTGGCTTGCTCGCTCAGTTTCAGCGACTTATCTTCTGCGGAAAGAATCTCTTTGCGCAACGCTTGCCGCTTGTCGGCATTGGCTTCCGAATATTGCTCGCGAGATTTTGCCAACTCAGTTTCCAAGAGGCTGAGATTGTGGCGGACGGTAATCAACTCTTTGTAAAGCGCTGAAGCCTCGGCGGAGCGGAATTCGCGTGCATTGGCGTAGGTGAGCCGGTCGTTGATAACAATCAGCATATCGTCTGTTGCCGCCTGCGCATTTGGGGCAGCAGCCCAGTATTGGGCTTGGATATTCTTCAGTCTTTCGAGCGCAGCCTTTCGCTCCACGCCGTTTCCCCAAGTATCTGCGATGCGGGAGATGTCTGCAAAGTCGCGGATTTGCTCTTCCGTATATTGCCCGGCATCATATACTTTACGGCTATCGGAAGGGATAAAGATATAGACGCATACCTTACCCTCCGGCTGACGGCGGTCGCTGACGAAATAGCCAATATTGTTTGCTTCGTCAATGGCATACATATAGTCATTGGCCTCGGAGTTGAAAGGCATTCCGATGTTCTCTGGCTTGAAGAACCCGCCGCTATGGGAATCATAGCGTGTAAGGAAGATGTCATAGCCCCCGATGCTCTCCTCGCCCTTGGCGGCGAAGTAGAACGTGATGCCGTCTGTCAGCATAAACGGGTAGGAGGCTTCAGTGATTCCCTCGTCAATCCCTGCCAACGGGGTAGGGGCGCTCCAAGCATTGCCGAGTTTGTCACAGGTATAGAGCTGTTGGCGACCATCAGCGTCTGCTTGGCTGAAATAAATCTTGTTGCCCATCTCGTTGAGAAAGACATAGCCGTCAGAGGGCTTGTTGAAAAAAGCCTCGCTTGTGGAGAGACGACCCGTCTCTGGTGATAACTGAAAACAGGAGAGAAAACGGTCTTTGTCGGTCACGATGCTGTCGATGATGATGATTTGTTGCGTCATCTCACGCATATTCGTGATGCGAGGATCTTCTTCCGGCTCTTCAACGACCACAGGTGTCGCCTTCTTCACCACACGCTTTTTCTTCTGCCCCTCTATGGTGAGAGGCAGAAGAAAAATCACGAACGATAGTATGATGAGCTTCCTGATGGTCATTTCCCACGCAGATGCTTGTCCATATTGTCAGCCGCACGACGGCCGTCACCCATGGCGAGAATCACCGTGGCACCGCCGCGAACGATGTCACCACCGGCGAAAATCTCTGCGCGAGAAGATTGCATCTGCTCATTGACGGCAATCGTATTCTTGCGTCCGAGTTCCAAGCCTTCGATAGACTTAGGTACGAGTGGATTGGGCGATACACCCACCGCTACAATCACCTGGTCCACATCGAGTGTAACCGTCTTGCCCTCTACGGGAACAGGCGAGCGACGGCCAGACTCATCAGGCTCTCCAAGTTCCATCACCTGAAGCACTGCCTGCTTCACGGCTCCGGTCTCGTCAGCGATATACTCAATGGGATTGTGGAGCGTCAAGAACTTGATGCCTTCTTCCTTGGCGTGCTTCACCTCTTCCAAGCGTGCGGGCATTTCAGCCTCAGAACGGCGATAGACGATGGTCACGTCTGCACCAAGGCGCTTGGCTGTACGACAAGAGTCCATTGCCGTGTTTCCACCACCTACGACAAGCACATTCTTGGCGGGGTTTATCGGTGTATCGGCGGTCGGGTCGGCGGCATCCATCAGGTTTACGCGTGTCAGATATTCGTTTGACGACATGATGTTGATGGAGTTCTCGCCGGGGATATTCATGAAGTTTGGCAAACCTGCGCCTGAACCTACAAAGATGCCCTTGAAGCCTTGCGCCTCTAATTCCTCTACGGAGATTGTCTTGCCTACAATCACATCCGTTTGGAAATGAACACCCATCTTCTCAAGGTTCTGAATCTCCACATCCACGATGGCGTTAGGCAGACGGAATTCGGGGATACCATATTTCAGTACGCCTCCAATCTCGTGGAGTGCCTCGAAGACATGGACATCGTAGCCTTTCTTCACCATGTCGCCTGCAAAGGAGAGACCTGCGGGGCCAGAACCCACCACGGCGACTTTGATGCCATTGGATGGTGCTACTTCAGGAAGAGCCACCTGACCGCTTAGCCGCTCAAAGTCGGCAGCGAAACGCTCCAAGTAGCCGATAGCCACGGAAGTGTCTTTCATCTTCAGGCGCGCACACTTGCTCTCGCATTGCTTTTCCTGCGGGCATACGCGTCCGCAAACGGCGGGAAGGGCAGATGTGGCTTTCAGCACTTTGGCGGCAGCTAAGAACTGACCGCGCTCAATATTCTTGATAAATGATGGGATGTCAATATTCACGGGGCAACCCTCAACGCAAGTCGGTTTGGGACAGTCAAGGCATCGCTTCGCCTCGGTCATCGCCATCTCTTTGGTGAGACCCGTGTTTACTTCCTCCGTGCGGGTTGTTGCGCGGTAAACGGGGTCAAGTTCCGGCATGACAACACGCTCAATCTGAACGCGGTCTTTTGGTTTCATGGACTTACGCAACTCGTCACGCCACGCGGCATCCCGATTGGTGAGCGTTTCAAGGCTGTCATCCGTCGGGGTAACATCCATCGTGATTTCAGCAGATGGAGTGTCAGCAGTCTGCTTGCTATCTTCTGCAAGCGCCATCTTGTCAAACTCCTCTTGGAATCTCTCCATCTCTGCCTGCTCCCTCTGCTTGAACGTGCCCATGCGCTTGAACATCTCGTCCCAATCAACGAGCGCACCATCGAACTCAGGACCGTCAATGCAGACAAACTTTGTCTTTCCGCCGATGGTGAGTCGGCAAGCGCCGCACATACCCGTGCCATCCACCATGATGGTATTCAGCGAAACCTCGCAGGGAATGTTGTGCTTCTGAGCGGTCAGCGTGGAGAATTTCATCATGATGGGAGGGCCGATGGCGAATACTTTATCAACGTGCTCCTGTTCGATGAACTTCTCGATACCTACCGTCACTACGCCCTTTTCGCCGTAGCTACCATCGTCTGTCATGATGATAACCTCGTCAGATGATGCACGCACCTCGCTTTCCAGGATAATCAAATCCTTGGAGCGACCAGCCATCACCGAGAGCACGCGATTGCCAGCGGCTTTCAGTGCCTGAATGATGGGCAGCATGGGTGCAACACCCAATCCGCCACCTGCACAGACCACCGTGCCGTAATTTTCAATGCGCGTAGGATTGCCGAGGGGCCCCACTACGTCAGTCACATAGTCGCCCACTTCAAGCAGACTAAGTTTCTGACTTGACAAACCCACCTTCTGCACTACGAGCGTGATTGTTCCTTTTTCTGTATCGGCGGCGGAGATGGTCAGGGGGATGCGCTCACCCTTCTTCCCCACGCGTACAATCACGAAATTACCCGCCTTGCGGCTCTTGGCTATCAATGGCGCCTCAATCTCCAACAGAAAAACTTTTTCCGAGAATTGCTCTTTTCTAACTATCTTGTTCATATTCGGTTTTGCTTGGTTTCATAGATTGTGATGCGGACGGAAATCAGTCGATGATATCAAAGCCCGTGTAGGGTATCAGCGCCTTGGGGATGGTGATTCCCTTTTCCGTCTGATTGTTCTCCAAAATAGCAGCCACGATGCGCGGAAGTGCAAGGGCAGAGCCATTGAGTGTGTGACACAACTCAATCTTCTTGTTGTCACCTCGGCGATAGCGGCACTTCAGGCGATTTGCCTGATAAGTATCGAAGTTGCTGACCGAAGATACTTCAAGCCAACGCTTCTGAGCCTCGGAATACACCTCAAAGTCATAGCAGATGGCAGAAGTAAACGACTGGTCACCGCCGCAAAGCAACAGGATGCGATAAGGGAGTTCCAACTTCTTCAGCAGACCCTCAACGTGTTCAAGCATCTCCTTGTGGCTCTCCTTCGAATGCTCGGGCTTGTCAATGCGCACAATCTCAATCTTTGAGAATTCGTGCAGGCGATTCAGACCACGCACATCCTTTCCATAAGAACCCGCCTCGCGACGGAAACACTGCGTATAGGCGCAATTTTTGATAGGCAGGTCTTTTTCATCGAGAATCACGTCACGGTAGATGTTCGTCACGGGCACCTCAGCCGTCGGGATGAGATAGAAGTCATCCAACTCGCAATGATACATCTGCCCTTCCTTGTCAGGCAACTGCCCCGTACCATAGCCAGATGCGGCATTCACCACCGTCGGCGGCATAATCTCGGTATAGCCCGACTTGCGTGCCTCGTCGAGGAAGAAGTTAATGAGCGCGCGTTGCAAACGGGCACCCTTGCCAGTATAGACAGGGAAACCAGCACCCGTAATCTTCACGCCGAGGTCAAAGTCGATGAGATTATATTTCTTGGCAAGCTCCCAGTGGGGTAACTTTGCCTCGCCATTCTCGGGATTAGCCGTCCAATTGCCCACCGTGTCGCTCTCGTTGCACTCCTTTTGGTTGCTCTTCACCACATGGTTGTCTTCAGCCGTGGCACCCTCGGGCACCTCGTCGTATGGTATGTTGGGAATCTGGCAGAGTAGGGTAGTCACCTCCTCCTGTGCCTTTGCCATCAGCTCTTCTAATTCCTTTGACTTGTTCTTCAAGTCGGCAACCGATGCTTTCGTCTGCTCCGCCTCTTCACGCTTGCCTTCCTTCATGAGCTTACCTATCTGGGCGGAGAGTTGTTTCTGTTCGTTCAGACACTTGTCAAGCTCCTGTTGTGCCTCGCGACGCTTCTTATCCACGGCGAGCACGTTGTCTATTGCCTCCTTTGCACCCTTGAAATGCTTCTTTTCCAATCCGCGGATTACGCGTTCGGTTTCCTCAGTGATGAGTTTGAGTGTTAGCATGTCTTCGTATTTTAAGTTTTAAGCAGAAATCCCGCTTCTCGGATGTTGAGAGCGGGACCCTGTTGTTTGTTTGGAATAAGTGTTGTCTTTTATTGGATATCCTTAGGCCTCGGCATTAGGGATGACCGAAACGACGCTCTTGTTGTACTTGCCCTTGTGGAACTGAACAGTACCATCAACGAGCGCATAGAGCGTGTCGTCCTTACCGATAGCCACGTTGTTGCCCGGGTTGTGCTTCGTGCCGCGCTGGCGAACGATGATGTTGCCCGCGATGCACTGCTGTCCACCGAAAATCTTGATGCCAAGTCGCTGAGCTGCTGACTCACGGCCGTTCTTAGAACTACCTACACCTTTTTTATGTGCCATTTCTTGT
>JAFLSG010000022.1 GCA_022511065.1 Prevotella sp. | reverse complement strand
GCCAAAAGTCATAATGAAATTCTTCACATTGTTGATGATGCCTTGCTCAATGACCTTCTCGTTTCTGTCTTTATCACGGACAAACAGTTCCTCTGTGTTGATAAAATCCAGTAGATATTCATCCTTGAACATCATTATAGTTCGATAAGCCTGCAACTGGTCGGGAATAGTTTTCTTAAAGTTATTAGACAGCTCTCCTTGCCGGCTATACAAGTCATTATCTATCAGTTTTTCCAAATCTTCTACTTTTGCCTTTGTGTCAGCAGCAAACTGGATGTAGAATTTTCGGTGCTCAACATCTTTCACCTTGCTGACAATGGCATAATGATGAGAAAATCCTATACTCATAAAAGCCACAATAGGGAAATCAGCATCCATAGTGAAATGGGGGATTGGCAATTTGTTCGTTTCAACGAACGAATTTGTTTCACTCTCCACTAATTTGTTCGTTTCAACGAACGAATTGTCTGAAAGCATTCGCCATTCTTCATAGAAAGTGCGCATTTTTCGGAGGCTTGGAGCTGAGAATCCTTTTAGTCCCGGCAGTTCCTTCTTTAATTGTTCGCTTATAGCCTCAATGACACCTTTGCCCCAATTCTTATTTCTGGTATTTTCTGAAATGAAGCGACCGATGCCATAATAGAGCGCAAGCTGCTCTTGATTCACAGCTTTTAAAGCCTTTTGCTGACTTTGTAAAATGGCATCCTTTATCACCATAACTGCATTTGCAGTCACGTCGGCTGTAAACAACTCAGTTCTCTCTTCAATTTCCTTTTTCATATCTCGTCTGCAAAGTTAATCATTTGATGGCAAATTTATAAGTTACCAAACATTCTTTGTTGATTTGGAAACTGATTAAAAGCATTTATTCCTTTTGCAAAGATTTTTGCAAACTTTGCATCGACCTCTATGGAATATTGCCAATGAATGTTGCGTGGTACAACATAGGAATATATTGTTCCTAATGCTTGGGCACTTAATGAATAGACATTGAACATGCCTTTGTCCGTTTCATCGTCTGCAAGGTCTAATGCTTTGCTTAGTGCCTCATTTAGTTTTTCATCACGCTCTCTGATGAGGTTCTTTATTCCGTTATTCAGAGTGGTGTGTTTATGGTTCAAATAAGCTTTAGTCTTATATGCATTAAATATATTGCAAACCTCAGCTATTGCCTCATCCACTTGCTGCAACTCATTGTTGCACCTTATTATTTCATCTTGGCATTTTTGTGCTTCTGCCAATTTTGCCATTGCTTCATTATATGTTGTCTGATAGTGCATAATCATTTTGGTTTTTGTTCACAAAATTAATAAAATCTTCTTTCTGGTCATTAAAGTTTTTCCAATCTGGTTGAATGTCGTAAAACTTGCTAAGTTCTTCATGTAGTTCATCTAATTTGCTTCTGTCCGTTATATCTGCTCCTTGCTTAACAACATTCAAAAAGCCTATTTCGCTAAATTGAATATTGGGGAATTTAAAAGGCAAAACTCTTTTATCGTTGAAAGCCCATGCTGCTCCCATTTCATTTTGGCAAACCTCACTATCTCGATAATTATTGGAAATAAAACATAATACATAGTCACATGATTTCATATTCTCGATAATAACATTTCTAAAGTCATCGCCAGTTCGAATCGTTGTGTGATCTAAAGTGCAAAATATATCGGTGCGTTTAACCCCGCACCCTAACATTAAAATCTTTTCTATAAACTTTTTTATAACTTCTTTATCATCAGATGAATGGCTGATAAATATTTTCTTTCTTTCCGTGGTATTTTCTTCTAATGATACTATACAATCAACAATAGCCTGTATTGATGAGAAATGAATAATCTGACCATTGTCGTAATTGTCAATATGTGATTTTAACAACCAAAATATTTGAGGATATTTTTTTTCTATAGAATCACACAATTTTTTCAAAAGAATTTCATATTGCTTTATATTACCCAATACATCATAATCAGTATATATCACATTCGAATATTGTATTATATTGCGCTTTATCTCAATATGGTTATTTGCAAAATACTGGCACTCACAGGCTAATTTGTATATATTGTTTTTCATACAATTATTTTAAAATTAGATTTCTATTTTCAAGTATTCGTGTTTCCCCTTCATGTCTTTTTGAGAAAAGGCAGAGATTAAATCTTTCATTGTTGTATCCGTGAAAGTATGCCAAATTTTCAGTTCTATTGATTCATAGTCTCTAAAAAGTTTCTTTACGAATTCTATTTCAAACACAAGCCTGAAATCGTTTGGATTATTGTCTACCTGTCCCTCTTTACGAGTCCCCACACGAGCAATTTTAATGAGATACAAATCTCGAATACCTTTATTTTTAATATAAGGCATAAAATAATAGAGTTTATTCAATGCAACTGAAGTAGGAAATCTTTTGCCTGTATAATAAATTTTGGCTGACTGATCAAGATACTGCTCCATATTGTCTGCTTTTACATAACTAATAAGAACATTTTTGTTCAAATCTACACTTTGCTCTTCTTGTTTAGAAATTATTGTGAGTTCATTTTCTATGATGTTTTCTGGATATTCTTTTAATACATCCAGAAAATTCAGTTGTCTGAACTTTAACACTACATTTTTGCTTTTTGCTTTTTTTCCTGAAATAGATTCATCTAACGCTTCCCGATTTAACCTTCGCCCCATTAACTTATGCCAAATAGAGCGTGACAGTCTGATTTCTTCTTCTGTAAATCCCATACCTTGCCTAAGCAATACATTGTCTGTGAAGTCAAGTATATCGTTAGAAGAGCGTTTCTCACGAATCATTTGATCAACTTGTTCAAAATAAAATTCATTCTGTTCTTTATACGGCAAATAAATACCTTCGACTTCACTGGGCATCAGTTCCAAGACCCCCCCTCCGAAATTGCGACCAAGAATCTCGGCAAAAGCAAAAGAGAGAGAATTGTAATAACTCACTACAAAAGCTTTATGATTCACTTGAGGCTTGATGTATACGCGGTGCATCGTATCAGTCGTATATGCTTGTGCTTTATTTAGCACAAATTTAGGATAAAGATTGTTTCGACGAAGAAATAATGCATCAGATAGTTTGATGGATGGTATCACATACCAGTAATCACGGATTCTGGTCTTATATCCCTTGTTGATTTCTTGTTGCTCTCCGTTCTCTATGTATAATTTAGTCCCGTCATTTCCGAATTCTTTTACTGCCGGAGTGAACACTAGTAAATTAGCTTTTGCTCCATTTGCAAGATTTCTTTTCCAGTCTGTTTTTGTAAAACAAAGGCTATTTACTTGCACACTTCGCCCCACCATCGGACGTGCGTATTCATGTAGTTGGTACATATCTACCACACTTTGTGGAACAGTAAAATAATCATTTGAGCCTGTGGTGATGCCAACCTCAACTTCTGCATAAGTTCCAATTGTCGGCATACCATCACTTATTATCTTATTCAAGAAATCAAGTTCTTCTTTTTCCAGAAAATAATAGGTCCATTTATCTGTATTAAAATCTATCTGCTTTGCTGGAAATTTCAAGCGATGTGGATCAAGTGTTCGCAAGGCATCAGCATCTTTTACCTCAATATGTTCAATCAAATGTTCATCAGTTCCATTCTTTTCACAAAGAAGTATAATGACTTCTTGCTGAATTTCCTCGAACACCAGATTCTCAAACGAGATAATGTTTATCTTGTTGAATGTTTTGGCAAGATATTGCCGAAGTTGTTTGGCGTAGCTCACTTGAAGAAGTTCAGAGGGAAGAACAAAGCCCATTTTACCTTGTTTACTTAGTAATTGGCTGCACCCAATTACAAAAGTAACCCAAGCATTTGTCAATCTTGAGCGTTTTAGTCCTACTTTTTCAAATATATCAGAGGCTAAAGCTTGCTGACTATCATCGTAATATTGATAACGAATAAATGGAGGATTACCAATTACAAGATTAAAATGTTTATCGGTATTGAGGCAGAAGTGGTGGAAATCAACATTGAGGATATCCATATTGGGTAGGGCTATTGCCTGGGCTTTATTTGCCTCTTTTTCTTCAATTTCCACAGCCGTGATATGACGATACGCCATTCTCTCATGTGCTATTTGTTCCAAAAATACACCGTCACCACAACTTGGTTCCAATATGTCAGCATCAGTGCTATC
The DNA here is from genome assembly GCA_022511065.1 of Prevotella sp. Lineage (GTDB taxonomy): Bacteria > Bacteroidota > Bacteroidia > Bacteroidales > Bacteroidaceae > Prevotella. The sequence continues at coordinate 30,009 of JAFLSG010000022.1, read as the reverse complement.
ACTTATACCCCAATGGAGAATAAATGAAGCAATTACTGGAGGCGTATAATATGCACCACGCAATTTCTGTGCAGAAGCGTCTTCAATCAATTGCATATTGGTCTTTAATTATTGGGATTATACAATCAAATTCTTCCATACCATAAAGAAACATAATAAGATTGGCTAACTCTTTTTTGTAATTCTCAAACTGGCGCTCCAAAATAGTAATTTTACGTTTATTGCCTTTTAATGCTTCTATATTGTCACCCGTTATTATTAATTGCTTTTGTAACTCTGCTATACGATTATGCATAAATCGCTCATCGTGGTCTTCAAAATTAATTTTACGAATAGGTAATTGTTTTAACACCTTTGTTCCCCTGGCAATAAATCCCCCACTAAATATTTCTCCGTATAAAGAACTTATCCATTCAAGATATTTGCAATTCAGAATAGCTTGCAAATAATAGATGGAGTATGGGGAATGCTCAGGTAAGGCAACCATACAATACCCCGCAGTACCTCCAGACGACACAAATGTACTATGATTGTCTACTGCGTATTTATCTCCTGTCGCCAAAACGCCTACGATAATTTTCTGTGGTAGGTTGCAAGTGTCAAGGCTTTGGTGTCTGCCAAACCTATGCCATTCATTTGGATTAGTTGGCTCTGGCTGAATATCTCTTTTAGGCGAATTAAGTATGTTTATATGTGCTGTTAAATATTTGAAAAGAAGGGGATATTCCCTTTCAATTTCATCAAGTGGAATCAATTCTAATTTCCCCTTTTCATTTTTCCTATATGGAAATATTACGCACGCATTGGGCTTGAATGTGCGATAAGTGTTAAGTCCACTATCACCACGGGGCGTTTGAAAATATGGGCGTGTTACTTCTTTCTCAATTTGCCATTCATTAACACCTTTTTGGAAATAATAGATTCCGTCTTTTTCTGATGTCGGCTGGAATATATAAACTTTATTGGCACTTGTCTGAATTCCGTTGAAGATATTATCTTCGCCTGTAATATCTGCTAACTTAATGCTATTACGTGACAACGTATTATAAGCATCTCTTAAGTACTCTGGAAACAACGACCATGTATTTTCCGATATTTCATCAAATAGTTTCATGTCAGTAGATAGAACATTTTTATCTGTTACTCTCCACTCTTCCAAATTACCGACCTCACAATATCTAAAAGTTGTATGTTCTGCCTTTTTCAAAATGAGCAAGCAGGTATAGTTGGATTTTCCCGGAAACACCTTATATGCTCCAAAAGTTGTTAGGGCTTCAAGGGTCTTTTGTGTAGAAATCAATTCGCGCAGCTTCTGACCAGATCCAACTTTCATAAATTTTAGTGGTACGATATAGCCTAACAGACCATTCTCCTTTAGCAGCTCCATTGCACGTTCTACAAACACCATATATTTATCAAACTGCTTATAAGCACTGGTGTATTTTTTCTTGTAAAGCGGAAATTCTTTAGGAGTGACACTTTTCATTCCTTCCGGGGTAAGATAAGGAGGATTGCCTATGATAGCATCAAATCGCATCGTATCAAAATCAAACGGATTGATATCTGCTGCATCGTCTGCTTTGATATCATTGCTTGACAACAAACTATTACCAAAATAGATATTTGCTTCAAGATTCGGTAGAATTGGATGTTCATTCTTCAAGCTCGTTGCATCCTCATCCTCCAATAGTTTCAAAAGTAGCCCAAATTTGCATGCTTCTACGGCATTAAAATCTTTATCTACGCCAAATATACAATTTGTGAGCAGTTTTTTCTTTACAGCATATTTCAGTCTATATGAGTTTTCTGCCACTTGTACTAATTTTGATGTATCATGCTGGATATAGTAGTCTATCAGAATATCGTTCAATAACTGGTATGCCTCTAATAAAAATGCACCTGAACCACAAGCAATATCTGCTATTTTCATTTTCATAATGGCTTCGTCCGTTTTCCCTATGCAAAGCGGAGGTATTACTTGGCGAAGAATTTCGCGTATAATGTAGGTTGGGGTTGTTACCACGTCACGGTCAACATTCTCTGGCTTTTGTACAATTTTCAGTTCACCATCCACTATTGCAAGTTTTTCTGCAATAAAAATCTCATATATATGACCTAAAATATCAGAGGAAAACACACTGAATGAATAAGGAGTTTCAGGGAAATAGAGTTGGCGGATGACTGTCCAAAAAGCAGAACTTGCGCTACAAATCACTTGCTCAGAAAACTTTTGTTCGAATAATCCTGAGTTGTAACGTACATCCGCATTTTTAAACTTTTTCAGTAAGTTTGTAATCTGTCCATCATCTGCAATAGTCAATAATTCTTTATAAATTTCAATATTTCTATCTTCGCATACGCGAAGGAAAAGAATTTTATTGATGTAGCTTTGTACTTCATCACCAAGAAACTCTATATCAATTGTCGGGTCTGCAGTAAGAATTTCTCTGCCCAACATCAACCGCCACTCATTGATTTGTTTTAAAAACTGCTTATCTACCGACCATTGTTTTAGCCGGATGTCAATGTCTTTCCATTCTTCTTCAAAATGTCCAGAATACACAGAATCTCGTCCAAGAAGTTTTTGAAGTTCTTCAAATTTGTCAATATATTCAGTGTAATGATATATTTTGACAAGTGCTTTCTGATTGTTATCAGAATCCTCAACTTTTACTGAGGTATCATAAATCATCAAATACTCAAAGTTGGAGAGAACAGATATTTTAAGATTTGCTGTATAGCCATAACGTCTAACTTGACGTGCTGGAGAAGCAACCTCGTGGATATGAACGCACGGTTTTTTAGCTTCAAGAAAAAATTTGCGTTCTGCATAGAGGCGAAAAGTATAGTCAGGCTTCTTGGTATTCTCCGAAAATCCTGCTTTTAATGACTCTTCTAAAATTACTTCGCGTTCATTTGTTGGTTTTCCAGCAATATTCTTAATGTCCCATCCTAACAGTTCGAATAAAGGATCGAGAAAATCACTCCTTAACTGCGTTTCGTTGTATTGATCGGTCAGATAAAAATTTCTATCCGACTCATATTTTTCTATTAATTTGTATATGTTTTTATCCATATTATCATTTTTCGTCATATTTTTTTTTTAATTACAATCTTTCTTTTTCTTTCCTAATCTCGTCCAGCACTTTCCCATTATACGAGAAATATTTTGCTCCCTGATAAGCCCCGGAAGCATTACGGTGCTCCTCTGGCATGAAAGTACCTACGAAGGGAGACAACTTGTAAATACGTCCTTCATATTCGATGCTGTCGTCAGAAGCCACCTTTACGATAAGTCCTGTTGGGTCAAAAACAACAGCCTCACCAATCTTGATGCCACACATTGAGAACTTGAAACGCGGACGTTTTACTTCACGTTTTTGTGGTTCTCTTTTTTCTGCTTCCACAATCGGCTTGTTGTCCTCATAAAGTGTCACTTCCGCATCGTCTATTGTCATAGCAATATCACGAAAGATGTCAAGGGCTATTTGCGGTGCAACATTGAAAAACTCACGGTTCTGGCGAATGCGCAAATCCGTCAGGCGGTCAATGGTTTTATGTACCAGTTTCTCAACCTCGTTGTATTTGCACGTCTTCATCGTTGCAAATATCTCAAAAGGCAGTGGAACGGCAGTATTGTCAAGTTCCTTAGACCTAACATCTACTGGGCGTGTGCTTTTGCCAATTTTAACCCAATCCTCCTTGAAACTTGGATTGGTTAATATATATACATAGCCTTGCTCTGAATCTTTCATTGGGCAACAAAAATGGATATCGTATCAAAAAATGCTTAATTGGCCGTAAAGGTACAAAAAATCTTTCTAAAATCTTTCAATAATAAGACTTTTTTCTTTTTTGCAGTTTATTTTAATTATTCTTTTCATCTGATTCCTCTGGCAGCAGATAGTCACTGGCTTTTTCTGACGAAATAATGCTTCGCCCCAATTGGCTCTCTAATTGATTACGGGCTGCCTTAGCCACGCTACCGCCGTCTTTTGCCACCTTTGTCTGCTGACTAAATCCATGAGGGTTACGCTGTTTTGACAACTCGGTGGCAGAGGCTTCTGCCAAAATGTTGAGGGCTATTTCAAGATTGGTCATATTGTCGCGCAGATTCTCTTTCTTTAACCCCTTAAAATGTTTGTACTGTTTCGTGGTGAAACCACTCCATTCACGGGTGATAATATCGGTGAGCGAAGCATATTCTAAACCCTCTTGCACCCCTGTGCGCTGCCATTCGTCGGTCAGTTCCTTTCGCACCTCAATGCTTTTGATGCGTTGGTTTATCCATGCGTCGCTATATCCTAACCGCTTATAGTCAATAATGGCTTGGTCGATGCTCAGTTCGGGGTCTTGCATCTGGTCAATGCGTTGGCTTGCCACTTGTGCCATCCATTGCTTGAATGGCTCTGCTTTGGGAGAGGGGATGGACTGAATGATGCGGAAAAGCTGCTCGGTATCAGCGACATCTGTCATGCGCATCTTGCCGTCGGCAGCTTGAAGTTTGAAACGGTTACAATTTGTAACGGTTTCATTTCCCTCTTTTTTCAATCGATTTTTCAACACTTTCCAATAATTGTTTGGGTCAGGACTTTCAGTCAGAACACCAACAACATCCACTACCGAGAAATACCATTTCTCATTCTCATCGTCCCACACAGTGCGGACTTTACGCTGTTCGAATAGCTGCAATGCTTGTTTCTTTGTCATTTTTCAGTATAGATTTTCGATTAATGATTAGTTCTTCTTGTATTACTTTTGCTCCTTTCCTTGCTCACATAACAACTGCTCAGTATAGAAATTCCAGGCTTTCCCATAGAACAATTCGCGCTCCTTTGTGCAAATAGCTCCATATTTCCTGTCGAGTTCGGCACTATAATCCCTTATCTGATGGCTGTTTGTCTGCATAGATTGTCTATCAGTATGGCATGAGTTAGCATTCGTGGGCAAAGATACGCAAAAAGACCGATATATCTGCCATGTTTTTGGAAAAAGATGCGGCACATTTACGGAAATTTTAGGATTATGGTTTCCTTTCTTTCAAAAAAGTTTTCTGGCACGTTTTTCGTGTCAATAAAACTATCCAAAATTTAACACTTGGCTGAATGATGAAATAGATGCGGTTCGGCGGGTTTTGAAACTGTGCTCGACAGAATCTGATAATAAGCCCAGCAAAATCGGAGTTTGAGTTGGATTTTTCTAACTTTCGTGTTACATTTTTCTAAAAAGTAACACGGAATTTGATAAAAAGTAACACGGAATTTTATGAAAACAAACACAAAAATTGATGAAATTAAGCCTAAAATTCAACTCTATTTGGTGTAAAAACGCAGAAAATTACGCCGGGAAATCATCGAAAAACCGCCATTTTATGGGGTTTTTCGGGGGTAAAATCTGTAATGATTTTACAAGTAATTGATAATGAGCGGATTGTAATTGCGCAAAACTTGCGTATTTCTGCCCGTAAGTTAGTTTGGTGGAAAATACGCGAGTTTTATAGCATGGTTTGTCAGCGAATTTGATTGAATTTAACATTTTCAGGTCGTCATCTGTTACCTCCATTTTCAACTGGTTACAATTTGTAACCGTTTCATATTCTTCTTTGGCAAGTATTCCTTTAAGCACCTGAGAAATGGCACATAAATGTCGAAATTGCACAATTAAAAATAAAGTTTTACACAGAAAATCCGTATCTTTGCAGCGGGAATGGAAAATATCGGATGAAACTGACGAAAAGGAGATTTCTGCTGAGCTTTCTTGCGACGGTCATGCTGTTGGCTGTCGTGCGTGCCGCGTTCCCCTCGGTGGCGGAGCCACGGAAGGCATGGGCATCCGAAGGCGATGCGGAAATCGGCACTAATACAGATTCCAATGTGGGGCACAATGGGACGCGGATGCTTAAACGGCATCGGTTGCGCTCCGTGACCAATTTCCACAGGGCGTTTCCCGACACCAATGCGGTGCATCTCTCGGCTGCCCTCCATTGGGGTGTGGAGCCGGTGAAAGACAGGGCGGACGCGGAGCGGCATAAGCATTCTCTTACCTACATCGGCGAGAATCCTTATTACCACGTGGCTCCACTCGGTGCGAGCATTCCCTACTTGGTGCCCCATGCTGCCCTGCTCTTACAGGACATGGGCGAGGCGTTCTACGACAGTCTCCATGCAAAAGGGATACCCCTGCAGCAGTTGGTCGTGACGAGTGCGCTGCGCACGGAGGCGGATGTGACGAGGCTGCGCCGCCATAACGTGAACGCCACGGAGAACAGTTGTCACCTGTATGGCACCACCTTCGATGTGAGCTACAACCGTTATCGGGCGGTGGCGAATGCCGACGGCTCAGCGGGTAGGGCGGTGCGTAGCGACACGCTGAAGTGGGTGCTCGCGGAGGTGCTTAACGACATGCGTCTGCTGAACCGCTGTTATGTGAAATATGAGGTGAAGCAGGGGTGCTTTCATATCACGGTGAGATAATTATTAACAAAAAAAATATCAGACTTATGAGATTAGACGGAAGAAGAACGAGTTCCAACGTGGAAGACCGCCGTGGTATGAGTGGTGGCGCAAAGGCAGGCATCGGCGGCATCGGTGCGGTGATAGTGGCGGCTTTGTTCGCATGGATGAGTGGCGGCGACCCGCTCTCGGCAGGCCTTCAGGCGGCACAGGAGCAGATGGCAGCACGCACGGAGACCGTGGATGCGGCAAGTTTCACCGAGGAGGAACAGGAATTGGCGAAGATGTCAAGTCAGATTCTGGCATCTACGGAGGATGTGTGGACTCCCGTATTTGAGAAATTAGGCGGCACATACACCTCGCCGACGCTTGTGCTGTTCACCAACAGCGTTAATTCCGCTTGCGGCTCGGCCACGGCAGCGGTAGGCCCATTCTATTGCTCGGGCGACCAGAAACTATATATCGACCTGTCGTTCTTCACGCAGATGAAAAAGCAACTTGGCGTGGAGGGCAACACCTTTGCCTACGCATACGTGATTGCCCATGAGATTGGTCACCACGTGGAGTATCTGACGGGCACGCTTGGCAAGGCGCATCAGGCGATGAGCCAGACGGACAAGGTGAGCGCCAACCAGATTAGCGTGCGCCTCGAACTGTTGGCAGACTACTATGCCGGCGTATGGGCGCACTACGAGGATGCGATGAACCACTCGATGGAGTATGGCGACTTGGAGAAAGGACTTGAGTTAGCGAAAGCCATCGGCGACGACTGGCTGCAGAAGAAAGCACAGGGACGAGCCACGCCGGAGTCGTTCACCCACGGCACGAGCGAACAGCGCAAGCGTTGGCTGAAGCGCGGCTATGAGACAGGCGACATGTCGGTATCTACCTTCGATGTGCGCAACTACAACGACCTCTGATTGTCATTCGTGGTGATAAGGCTCGCCCTTGATGATGGTGCAGGCGCGATAAATCTGCTCTGCAAAGAAGAGGCGCACCATCTGATGGGAGAAAGTCATCTTTGAGAGTGATAGCTGCTCGTTGGCGCGGGCATACACATCAGCGGAGAAACCATAAGGACCGCCCACGACGAACACAAGTCGGCGGGCGGTGTTTCTTTTCTGCTCCAACCAGCGGGCGAACTCCATGCTGCGCATCTCCTTGCCGTGTTCATCGAGCAGCACGATGGTGTCGGCGGGTTGCAGCAGCCTCAGAATCAGTTCACCCTCCGCCTTCTTCTGCTGTTCTTCCGTGAGATTCTTCGTGTTCTTCAGTTCGGGGATGGTCACGATTTCAAACGGCATGTAGTGACTGATGCGCTCGGCGTAGTCAGTGATGGCAGCCTGAAAGTGCTTGTCGGTGGTCTTGCCCACGAGTATCAGCAGCGTCTTCATACCTTCTGATATTCGTCCTTGCGCTTCGGGTTCATCGGAAACCATCCCTTTTCCACGCGCTTTTTCTGCGAGAAAAGCTCGCCGATGCCCCAGAGTGCCGATGCGCCGAAGATGCCGAGCACCGACGACACATATATATTAGAGATGAAAAGCGCTGCGCCGATGCTGGCGATGCCCACTAACAGATAGACAATCCACGGGCGCGTGCCCCAGTAGTATTCGGTCTTGATGACTATCGGGTGCCATATCCCGATAGTGAGGAACGTGAGGAAGGCAATGATAATTCCTGTGAAGTACATAATCCCTTTTGTCGTTTTTTCGGGCGCAAAAGTACAAAAAATAATCCTATGATTGTTAATTATGTTAGAAATTAAAACGAATTTCTATAAAAAAGCAACAATTTGTTTTGTTTGCTCACGGAAAATTCATAAATTTGCAGCCGATTTCAAAAGAACAAGAGAAATATGAAAAGTCAGAACCTACTCGGCATCCTTATTATTCGACTGCAGGCAGCAGGCGGAAGTGACAAGGCGTGCATATAAAAGATAGGTGCAGACGATGATATGAGCCTTTTTCACTTCCGAGTGTGAAAGGCTTTTTTCAATATATTGGGAGCAAGAAAAAATAATAAGAACAAGTGACATAAAAGACTATGAGTGAAAGATTGTTTATTTTCGACACGACACTGCGCGACGGCGAGCAGGTGCCGGGATGCCAACTGAACACGGTGGAAAAGATTCAGGTGGCGAAGGCGCTTGAGCAGTTGGGAGTAGATGTGATTGAGGCAGGATTCCCCGTATCAAGTCCCGGTGATTTCAACTCGGTGATTGAGATTTCCAAGGCGGTGACCTGGCCCACCATCTGTGCGCTGACACGCGCCGTGCAGAAAGACATCGACGTGGCGAGCGAGGCGTTGCAGTATGCCAAGCACAAGCGCATCCACACGGGTATCGGCACATCGGACTCGCACATCAAGTACAAGTTTAACTCCAACCGCGAGGAAATCATCGAGCGTGCCGTGGCAGCCGTGAAGTATGCCAAGCGCTACGTGGAGGATGTGGAGTTCTATTGCGAGGATGCAGGTCGCACGGAAAACGAATACCTCGCCCGTGTGGTGGAGGCAGTGGTAAAGGCGGGTGCAACGGTGGTGAACATCCCCGACACGACGGGCTACTGCCTGCCGCAGGAATACTATGAGAAAATCAAGTATCTGAAGGAGCACGTCGATGGCATCGACAAGGCTATTCTCTCTACCCATTGCCACAACGACCTCGGTATGGCTACTGCCAACACCTTCTCTGGTGTGATGGGCGGAGCCCGACAGGTGGAGGTGACCATCAACGGCATCGGCGAGCGCGCGGGAAACACCTCGCTTGAGGAAATCGCGATGATTCTGAAATGCCATAAGGGTCTTGGTATCGAGACGAACATCAACACCACGAAGATTTATCCCACGAGCCGTATGGTGTCGAGCCTGATGAATATGCCCGTGCAGCCGAACAAGGCGATTGTGGGTCGCAACGCCTTTGCGCACTCCAGCGGCATCCATCAGGACGGCGTGCTGAAGAATGTGCAGACCTACGAGATTATGGATCCGAAGGAAGTGGGTATCGACGACAACTCTATCGTACTCACCGCGCGCAGCGGTCGTGCAGCCTTGAAGCACAGACTGAGCGTGAACGGCGTGGAGGTGGACGAGCAGAAGCTCGATAAGATTTATGAGCAATTCCTCCAGTTGGCAGACCAGAAGAAGGAGGTGAACGATGCCGACGTGCTGATGCTGGCAGGTGCTGACACCGCTGCATCTAACGCCGTGAAACTCGACTTCCTGCAAGTGACTACGGGTAAGGGCGTGAAGTCGGTGGCAAGCATCGGGCTTGACATCTCTGGGCAGAAGTTTGAGGCAGCCGCATCGGGCAACGGCCCTGTGGATGCAGCCATCAAGGCGCTGAAAAAGATCATCATGAAGCAGATGACACTCAAGGAGTTCACCATTCAGGCCATCTCGAAAGGCTCTGACGATGTGGGTAAGGTACACATGCAGGTGGAGTACGACGGCAGCATCTATTACGGCTTCGGTGCAAACACCGACATCGTGACGGCTTCCGTGGAGGCATATATTGACTGTATTAACAAATTCAAGAAATAATGAACACGCTTTTTGATAAGATTTGGGACAAGCACGTCGTTCAGATTGTGGAAGACGGTCCCACGCAGCTTTACATCGACCGCCTCTATTGCCATGAGGTGACGTCGCCCCAGGCATTCGACGGTATGCGGGCGCGCGGCTTGAAGTGTTTCCGTCCGGAGCAGATTTATTGCATGCCCGACCACAACACCCCGACGCACGACCAGGACAAGCCCATCGAAGACCCTGTATCGAAGAAGCAGGTAGATACACTTGCCAAGAACGCAGCCGAGTTCGGGCTTACGCACTACGGTATGATGTCGCCTGATAACGGTATCATCCACGTGGTGGGCCCTGAGAAAGGTCTGTCGCTGCCGGGCATGACCATCGTATGTGGTGACTCCCACACATCCACGCATGGTGCAGTGGGTGCTGTGGCATTCGGTATCGGAACCAGTGAGGTGGAGATGGTGATGGCATCGCAGTGCATCCTTCAGCAGAAACCGAAGTCGATGCGCATCAATATCAACGGCAAACTCGGAAAGGGTGTGACCGCCAAGGATGTGGCGCTCTACCTGATGGCAAAGCTGACCACCTCTGGTGCTACGGGCTATTTCGTGGAGTATGCCGGTGAGGTGGTAAGGGACATGACGATGGAAGGTCGCCTCACGCTCTGTAACCTCTCGATTGAGATGGGTGCGCGTGGTGGTTTCATCGCACCCGACGAAAAGACCTTTGAGTACATCAAGGGGCGTCAGTTCGCACCCAAGGGTGAGGAGTGGGACAAGGCCGTAGCCTACTGGAAGACCCTCAAGAGTGGTGAGGATGCCGTGTTCGACAAGGAACTGACATTTGATGCGGCAGACATTGAGCCGCGCGTCACTTACGGCACGAACCCCGGCATGGGTATTGGCATCACCGAGTGCGTGCCTACGCTCGACACGATTGATGAGGCCGGTAAGGCAAGTTACTTGAAGAGCCTTGACTATATGGGTTTCCAGCCGGGCGAGAAACTGCTTGGCAAGCAGATAGACTATGTGTTCCTCGGTGCTTGCACCAACGGGCGCATTGAGGACTTCCGTGCTTTTGCCTCTGTGGTGAAGGGCAAGCAGAAGGCTGACCACGTGGTGGCTTGGCTCGTGCCCGGCTCATGGCTCGTGGCTCGTCAGATTCGTGAGGAGGGACTCGACAAGGTGTTAGAGGCTGCGGGCTTTGAGATTCGTCAGCCCGGATGCTCCGCTTGTCTTGCGATGAACGATGACAAGATTCCCGCAGGCAAGTATTCCGTTTCCACGAGTAATCGTAACTTTGAAGGGCGGCAGGGACCCGGTGCCCGCACCATCCTCGCCTCGCCTTTAGTGGCTGCTGCCGCTGCCATAACTGGAGTAATCACTGACCCAAGAGAACTATTATGAAACAGAAATTCAACGTCATAACATCCACTTGTGTCCCCCTCCCGTTGGAGAATGTGGACACCGACCAGATTATCCCTGCCCGTTTCCTCAAGGCAACCACCCGCGAGGAGAGTTTCTTTGGCGACAACCTTTTCCGTGACTGGCGCTACAATGCCGACGGAACGCTCAACAAGGACTTCGTATTGAACGACCCGACATACGGCGGTGTGATTCTCGTGGCAGGCAAGAACTTCGGTTCCGGCTCGTCGCGTGAGCATGCGGCATGGGCGATTGCAGGCTATGGTTTCCGCGTGGTCATCAGTTCGTTCTTCGCGGACATCCACAAGAACAACGAGTTGAACAACTTCGTGCTGCCCGTCGTAGTGTCCGAGGGATTCCTTGCGGAATTGTTCGAGAGCATCCAGAAAGACCCGAAGATGGAGGTAGAGGTGGATTTGCCCAACCAGACCGTAACCAACAAGGCAACGGGCAAGAGCGAGCATTTCGAGATCAACGGCTACAAGAAGCACTGCTTGATGAACGGACTTGACGACATTGACTATCTCGTCGAGAATCAGGCTAAGACCGAGCAATGGGAACAGCAGAACAAGTAGGGCGCTATGGGGGGATTCATCCCTTCATAGAGATCATGGACTCAACGCTGCGCGACGGAGAGCAGACCAACGGTGTCAGTTTCTTGCCTCATGAGAAACTGATGATAGCCCGCATGCTGCTGCGCGACCTCAACGTGGATCGCATAGAGGTGGCATCGGCACGGGTGTCGGAGGGCGAGAAGGAGGCGGTGACGATGATTTGTCGCTATGCCCGCCAGATAGACCGTCTTGATGCCGTGGAGGTGCTTGGCTTTGTAGATGGAGGACTCAGCATTGACTGGATTGACTCCTGTGGCTGCAAAACCATCAACCTGTTGGCGAAAGGCTCGCTCCGTCATTGCCGGGAGCAGTTGCACAAGACGCCGGAGGAGCATATCGAGGATGTGTGCCAGTCGGTGAAATATGCCCGCTCGAAGGGCATCACCGTCAATCTCTACCTTGAGGACTGGTCGAACGGCATGAAGGATTCCCCGCTCTATGTCTATCAGGTGATGGATGCGCTCTGCGATATGGGCATCCGTCGCTTCATGCTGCCCGACACGTTGGGCATCATGAATCCCTTGCAGTGCATCGAGTTCTTCCGCAAGATGATCAAGCGCTATCCTGATACGCACTTTGATTTCCATGCCCATAACGACTATGATCTTGCCGTGTCCAACTCTTTGGCTGCCGTGCTGAGCGGAGCAAAGGGACTGCACGTTACTGTCAATGGACTGGGTGAACGATGCGGTAATGCTCCGCTGTCGAGCGTGCAGGTGATTCTGAAAGACCATTTCCGTGCCAAGACCAGCATCCACGAGGATAAGCTCAACGAGATTTCCCGTTTGGTGGAGAGTTATAGCGGCATCGCAGTTGCCCCGAACCAACCGATTATCGGTGACAACGTGTTTACGCAGGTGGCGGGTGTCCATGCCGACGGCGACAAGAAGAACAACCTTTATTGCAATGACCTCATACCGGAGCGGTTCGGGCGCAAGCGCGAGTATGCGCTTGGGAAGAACAGCGGTCGGGCGAACATCGCCAAGAACCTGGAGGAGTTGGGACTTGAACTCACGCCAGAGCAGACCCGTCGTGTGACGCAGCGCATCACCGAATTAGGCGACAAGAAAGAATTGGTGACACAGGAGGACTTGCCCTTCATCGTGAGCGATGTGCTCAAGCATGATGCGCCGGAAGACAGGGTGAAGCTCGTCAGTTATGTGGTATCTACCGCCTACGGTCTCAAGCCGGGCGCAAACATCAAGGTGGAGATTAACGGGCATCAGTATGAGGCGAGTTCCACGGGCGACGGACAGTATGATGCCTTCGTGAAGTCGCTCCGCTATATCTATCGGAAATACCTTGACCGCACGTTCCCGACCCTCGCCAACTATCAGGTGACTATCCCGCCCGGCGGGCGCACCGATGCACTTGTGCAGACGGTCATCACTTGGAATGACAACGGGCGGGTGCTCCGCACACGCGGACTGGATGCCGACCAGACAGAGGCAGCCATCAAGGCGACCTTCAAGATGCTGAACATCATAGAAAATGAAATAAACAACGAAGTATAATTATGAATCTGAAAATTGCTGTTCTCGCGGGCGATGGTATCGGCCCCGAGATTATGAAACAAGGCGTGGCTGTCATGGATGCCATTGCCGAGAAGTTCAACCATCAGTTTGACTACAAGGAAGCACTCGTTGGTGCGTGTGCCATTGATGCCGTTGGCGACCCTTATCCCGAGGCTACTCACGAAGCTTGTATGGAGGCAGATGCTGTGCTCTTCGCCTGTGTTGGCGACTTGAAGTACGACAACGACCCAACGGCAAAGGTACGCCCAGAGACTGGTCTGCTCGCCATGCGTAAGAAGTTGGGCCTTTTTGCCAACGTGCGCCCTGTTGCCACCTTCGACTGTCTGCTCCACAAGAGCCCGCTGAAGGACGAACTGCTGAAGGGTGCTGACTTTGTGGTTATCCGCGAACTTACGGGTGGTATGTACTTCGGTGAGAAGTATCAGGACAACGACAAGGCATACGACACCGATATCTATACGCGCCCCGAGATTGAGCGAATCTTGAAGGTAGCCTTTGAGATGGCAATGCAGCGCAAGAAGCACCTGACCGTGGTGGATAAGGCAAACGTGTTGGCTTCCAGTCGTCTGTGGCGACAGATTGCCAAGGAGATGGCACCGCAATATCCCGAGGTGAACACCGACTATATGTTCATCGACAATGCTGCTATGCGCGTACTGACGGAGCCTCGTTTCTTCGATGTGATTGTGACGGAGAACACCTTCGGCGACATCCTGACCGACGAGACCAGTTGCATCACAGGCTCGATGGGTCTGCAGCCCTCCAGTTCGCTCGGCGAGCACACCCCGCTCTTCGAGCCGGTTCACGGTTCATGGCCACAGGCGGCAGGGCAGAACCTTGCCAACCCCTTGGCGCAGATTCTCTCCGCAGCCATGCTGCTTGAGCACTTCGGACTGAACAAGGAAGGTGCGCTGATTCGCAAGGCGGTGGATGCCTCTCTTGATGCCAATGTGCGCACACCAGAGATACAGGTAGAGGGTGCGGGCAAGTATGGCACGAAGGAAGTAGGTGCTTGGATTGTTGATTACATCAAGAATGCGTAAGCATATCCTTTTGTTCACGCTGCTGTTGAGTGCGTCGTCGGCGTTTGCCCAGACCCCTCAACAGTGGCGTGATTCTGTTTCCACGCTCATTGAGGAGATACGGCTGAACCCCAGAAGCACCGACCTGCGGCTGCGGAAGGCGGAGGCAAACATCAACCTCCGTCAATGGGAGTATGCCATCGAGGAGTACGGCAGTGTGCTGCGCCTTGACGAGCACAACCTTGCTGCCCTTTATTTCCGTGCATTCTGCCAGACGCAGTTGCGCCATTACGACTTGGCAAAGAACGATTACGATGCTTTCCTTGCCCTTCAGCCTCGCCACTTGGAGGCGCGGCTCGGACTTGCACACGTATTGCAGAAGATGGGGCGCAAGGCGGACACCTTTGATGAACTGAACCAAATCGTGCAGATGTTCCCCGATAGTGCCGATGCATACGCAGCCCGGGCAGCCTACGAGACGGAGCAGAAACTCTATGATGTGGCGGCGTATGACTGGGAGGAGGCTATCCGTCTTCAACCGAAGAATGCCGACTATGTCGTTTCCAAGGTCGATGTACTGCTGCAACAGGGCAATTTTGCCGAGGCTCGGGAAACACTCAATGCTGCCGTGCGGCGGGGAATCCCGCGCGGCTTGCTCAAGGAATGGTTTGATAAGTGTAAGTAGTCTTTGGGGGAGAGCGGACTCAACAGAACATCCTTAGCGTAGATAAGGATTGTACGCAAGTTCATCCCCGATGGAGGTTGTAGGCCCATGCCCGCAGTACACCTTTGTCTCTGCCGGCAACTTGCCCAGCACCTCTTTGAGGCTCTGCTGCAACTGCCCGAAGTCACCCCCTTCAAAATCCGTGCGCCCTACGCTCATGCGGAATAGGGTGTCGCCCGAAAAAGCAATCGCTTCCTCCTTGCAATAGAAGGTCACACCGCCCGGCGTGTGTCCGGGGGTGGGCAGCACCTGCAACTGATGATTGCCGAAACGGATGACCTCATCTTTCCCGAAGAAATGCCCTGCGGCGGGGTATTGCCTGTTCAGCTGCACCCCCACAATCTTCTTGAACTGTCCCGCAATGTCACTGATGAGGAAATCATCACCCGCACCAATCTCCGCTTTCAGCCCATACATATTATATATGGTGTCGATGCCATAGTTATGGTCGAAATGTCCGTGCGTGCAGAGCAGGTGGACAGGCTTCAGTTGGTTGTCGTTGATATAGTTGGTCAGTGCGTCTCGCTCCCCGTCGTAGTATGCGCCACAGTCGATGATGACACATTCCTTTGTCTCGTCACTCACCACATAGGTGTTCTCCGAGAGCGGGTTGCATACGAATGTCTTGATGTTCAGCATAGGTTTATATAGGCAGATAGATGATATACTTCTTGCGAAACCACTCTTCCTTGAAATACTGGCTGATATCCGTCACTTCCGTTATCTTGTGGAAGGGTTGAATCTCTGCCTGCACATCGCCACCTTTCAGGCAGATGATGCCGTTGGGCAGTGCGTTGCGCTGCGTCTTGGAGATGTTCTTCTTCACAATCTTCACCAAGTCGGGCAGGGGCATCACGGCGCGGCTCACCACGAAGTCATACTTCCCCTTTTCTTCCTCCCCGCGAATATGCTGCGCCTCGCAGTTCGTCAGTCCGATGGCGGCGCATACCTCCTGCACCACCTTAATCTTTTTCCCTGTCCCGTCAATCAACTTGAAACGGCATTCTGGGAACAGGATGGCAAGGGGAATGCCCGGGAAACCTCCTCCAGTTCCGAAGTCTAATATCTCCGTGCCGGGCTTGAAATGCACCGTGTTGGCAATGGCAAGGGAGTGGAGCACGTGGTGTTCGTAGAGATTGTCGATGTCCTTGCGCGAAATCACGTTAATCTTCGCATTCCAGTCGCGATAGAGTGCATCGAGCGCATCAAACTGTCTTTGCTGCTCCTCGGTCAGCTGGGGGAAGTATTTGCGGATGATGTCTGCCATACGCTCAATAGTCAAAGGTGGTCTTCAGCAGTTTGTCTATATCGCTGTACGGGATGACAAGCTGGGTGCTGCCCATGGCATAGGGCGCAATCTCGTAGGGGTTATAGACAAACGTGATGGTCGTGGGGCCGAGAATGAAGTTCTCCGAGGCAAACATGTCCATCGCAAAAAGATAGCCCTTCTCCTTCAGCGCAGCCAAGGTTTCCACGCCTTCCTTTGTCTTCAGTGCCTTTATCAGAATCTCCTTCAACGGCTGCTCATAGCCTGTTGCGAAGATGTCGGCGAGCATCAGCCTGCGCCCTGTCTTTTTCTCGAAGTTCATCGTCAGCAGTTGATGGATGCCGTGCGCACCTCCCTCGTAGTAATCCACGGTGGCGAGATAGGCGACGGTGCCCTTGCTGCCCGGTTGTGTCTCGGTGGTGATGACATAGTGATACTCATACCATGCGCGTCGTGTCGTGTCGGCACGGTCTTGGTTGTAGAGCGGCAGCATGTTTGCCACATACGATTTCGTGTAGCGCTCCGCAAATTCCTTGGCGGCTTCATTCAGCACCACTCCGTCGGTGTCCTCGATGCTGAGCAGCACCTTTGCCACTTCTTCGTTGATGAGTTCCCCGCGGTGTCCGCTCTCTTCCGTCGCCTCTGCCAGTTGCAGGTGTACGCTGCACGTGGGCGTGTTCGGGTCCGCGGCAGCGAGCTTTACCGTCTTATCCACCGTCACGGACTTGAAATTCACTGTATTCTCGTCACTCTCCCCGCAGCCTGTCATCATCAGCGACAGGACGGCTACCATCGTCATCAGTTTCTTTATCTTCATTGTCGTATGCTTAAACTTACTGGCAAAAATACACTTAAATTGTCAGAATAGCAAATTTCTCGTGGAAAAATCTTACTTTTGCACCCAAAATCATTGGTTATGGAGCAGAGAAAATTCAAGGCGGCTTTGTTTGACCTCGATGGAGTGGTGTTCGATACGGAGCCTCAATATACGGTGTTCTGGGGCAGTCAGTGCCGGCTTTACCATCCCGAGCACCCGGGATTGGAGCACGAAATCAAGGGGCAGACGCTCACGCAGATTTACGACCGCTGGTTCAGCGGCACGTTGGAGCGTGAGCAGGCGGTCATCACGCAACGGCTCAACGAGTTTGAGCAGACGATGAACTTCGAGTTCGTCGGGGGATTTGAACAGCTTATCGCCGACCTGCGTGCCAACGGCGTGCGCACGGCGGTGGTCACAAGCTCCAATCATGCGAAGATGGAGAGCGTCTATCGCTGTCAGCCTCACTTCCATACCCTCTTCGATGCCATCCTCACGGCAGAGGATTTCAGTCGCAGTAAGCCCGATCCCGACTGCTATCTGAAAGCCGCTGCGCGTTTCGGCGTAGATGTGAGTGAGTGCATCGTCTTTGAAGACAGCTTCAACGGGCTTCGCTCCGGCAGGGCGGCGCAGATGGCGGTCGTAGGGCTGACCACCACCAATCCGCAAGAAGCCATCGCCCCCCTCTCCGATTTGCAGATTGCTGACTATCAAGATATGACCTTCGCGACCCTTTCCCAACTGCTGACTTCCACAGTCGGGTAAGTCCCTTGCGATTAGTCCCTACGCCTCGTTCCAATATCTTCTACGAGTGAAAGGAATAATCCCTATGGGGGTAAAGGAGATATTCGGACACCTCGTAGGAGATATTGGGACGAGGCGAAGGAAGCATCGGAACGAGTGGAAGATTATTGCCTTAAAAACGTTGCATTTACTTTGTTTGTTTGACTTCGCCTATCCTCCGCACACAGCGGCATAGGGACAACTGCGGCAGCGGGTGCGGTCGTCGGTGGGCGTGAAGGGGAGTTCTGGATTGAAGATCTCTGCAATCTTGTCGTTGAGCAATTCCATAAAGCGGGGAGACTCGCGGGCAATGTCGCGCACAGGCTCCTTGCCGAGACAGAGCGTCGGGTCATAGTCATCTGCCCCGGCATGCTGGATGAAGAGCAGGGCGGGGGAGACGGGTTGCTCCTTGGTGTGGCGCACGATGTGACTATAGAGGAAAGTCTGCAGGTAGTAGTCGCTGTGCTCTTTGATGTTCTTCGGGTCGAAGATGGCATCCACATCGGGAAGCGCTTTCAGGCGGTGGCTTCCCGTTTTGTAGTCGATGACGCGGATGCGCTCCTCACCAGTCTCGGGGTCGGTGATACGGTCGAGGCGGTCGATGTAGCCACCGAGGTTGATGGAGATGTCTCCACCGACGGCGGGAATCGTGAACTCCTGTGCGACTGGCTCTTCAAGTCCGATGATGGTGAACGGGGCGAGGCGGCGGTCAATCTCAAGCAACAGGCGCACGTACTTGATGATAACCTCGCGGTTGATGAGCTGAAGCCCGTCGAGAGGCGGCAGTTTGTGATTGGCTTCCTTGCGTTGCTGCGGGGTGCGCTTGGCATCCTTGGGCTTGAACAGCTCTTGCGTGAGGGCAGCATCGACGGCTCGCTCAATATCCACCTCCGTCTTTAGCAGTTCACTGATGGCATCGGCGGTGATGGTGGGCGACACCTGCATAAGTCGCTCGTAAACCATCTGCGCGGCGAGGTGGAAGATATTACCGAACACGCGGTTGTCGATGGTGTCCTCCTCCACATCGTCTAATTCCGTGAGGCCACTAACATAGCGGTAGAAGAAACGGAGCGGACAGCGCAGATACGTGGCGATGGCGGTGGGCGAGAGGAGTTTGCCGAAGCGGTTGCGCAGCGCCTCCATCACTCCCTCGGTCTTCCCGATGGCCTGCGGCGCACGGGTGGTGGGGTATTGTCCCGCCTTGAGCGTCTGGAAGTCTATCCGTTGTCCACTCTCCACCATCATCTGCAGCATGAAGCGCGACATCTCACCCGTCTGTCCATCGTTGGTGGAGTTGTTATAGACGAGCGTCACATCCGTGGCACGTTGCAACAGGCGGTGGAAATAGTAGGCATAGATAGCCACCTTGTGGTCTATGGTGGTCAGCCCGTAGGCCTTACGGATGCTGTAGGGGATGAACGATGTGTCATTGACCCCACGCGGCATATTGCCCTCGTTGCAGGAGAGCAGCAGTACGTGGTCGAAGTCGAGGTTGCGGGTCTCGAGCACGCCCATCACCTGTATGCCCTCGGCAGGCTCTCCGTGGAAGGGGATGGATGTAGATTGCACAAGCTGCGCGATGAGGCGTTGCAGCGTGATGACATCCACCACGAGGTCACGGCTATCCACAAGGTCGGCAACGCGGTTGAGCAACGTGTATGTGCGGAACAGTGACTCGGAGGCAAGTTGCCCACCTTCACCCGTCTCGCGGTTATTGACGGCAATGTGCCTGATGACGGCAAGCAGCCAATGCAGAAGCGCAGCATTGGGAGTGTCTGTGTCGGCAGGGAGAGGCTGAAAGAGGAGGACGAGCCCTTCGTCGCGGGCAAGCAGCTCATGCGAGGGATAATAGACCCTCTGCTCGTTGAGCTCCTTGTGCAACTCCTGATGGAGAGGCGAGATGAACTTGGCGTACGGATGGCGCAGCACGGCGTTCACGTAGCGCAGGCGGTAGCGGTCGGTCTGCACGGCATAGCCTGCCGTGCGAAGGCTGAACAACTGACTGACGAGCGAGGCGACGGAAGCCTGCGAGAGGGGATAGCCCGTGGTGACGTTCACCTTATCAACCGTGTCGGGCAGACAGTGGATGACGGTCTGTAGCAGCCCCTCGTTGCATAGCACGACGGCAGTCCTCCGGCCTGCGGCGATGCGCTCCGGGGTGAGCCATTGACTGATGTAGCGAGCCTGTATGTTCTCCGTCGGCGCGGAGATATAAGTCAGTTGCTTGGGGCGCGCAAAGTTGTGGTAAACCTCCTTGTCGTGCGTGTCAAGCTCATTGGGGAAGTCGCTGAGGTACTGGGCGATGTAGTGCCCTGCCTCGTTCTTGCCGATATAGTAGTCGTCGAAGTCCCAGTAGAAGCGAGCCTTCCCCTCCTTCCTCAGTCGGCGGAAAAGCGTCTGCTCCACTTGCTGCAAGAGGTTGAAGCCGATGAATATGTAAATGTCGTACTCAAATTGCAGGGTATCGTCTGTGGCAACCTGATGGTAGAGCGCACCCTCGTATGCCAATTGTTGGTCGGCGAGATGGCGGTTGTAGGTATGGTAGATGTCACCGATGTGGCTCCACAGGCGTAGGAAGCGCTGCTTCAGTTCGGTGTTGTGGTCTTCGGAGAAGTTGCTGAAGAAGCGGCGTATCATCTCCCGCTGCTCCTCGGTGAGATAGGAGATGTCGTCATACTCGTGGATGTCGCGGAGGTTGGCAAAGACGCGGTCGGCGACAGCCATGTTCTTGTCGAGGTCGTCAAAGTCGGAGAGCAGCAGTTGCCCCCATCCGTAGAAATGGTCAAGCGTCTCGTCAATGCCTGTGCATTGGGTGAAACACTTGTGCAAGTCGCAGACGAGCTTGATGGGGTCTGCCACTTTCAAATTAGAGTGACTGCGGAAGAGGTCGCTGATGGTGATGTAGGCGGGACTCCAAAGCGGTTGCCCTGCCATTCGGGCAAGGTGCTCGTTGAGGAACAGCGAGGCGCGCTTGTTGGGGAAAACGACTGCAATGCGGGACAGGTCAGTGCCATATTTTGCGAGCAGGTCGGCTGCTACATATTCGAGAAAGGTCTTCATTCTTGCGTGGGGGATTAAAGCGTGACTTCTTCAATGTTGTTGGAATAGACGAACCAGAGGTAGCCTCGCACGGTGGCAGGCTGTTGTGATGTCCGTGCGGCGTTCATATCCGAGACAAGTTTCATGTACTCCCGTACTTGCGCCACATACTCGGGTTTGGGACTGCCGAACTTGAAATCAACGACAATCCACTCATGCCCATCAGTCATCACACGGTCGGGACGGCGCTCTACCACCTTATCGTTATCCACGGACAGGATGGCGCATTCATTAAAGAGTGTCCAACGGGGAGAGAACCAGTCTGCCACGCGCGGGTCTTCCAAACGCTTGCGCAGCAAGGAGGTGATATGGTCGGCAGTGATGCGCTCGTCGTAGAGCACACCTTCGAACTGAAGGCGGCGGAGCGCATCGGGGATGTCATCTACCGTGCGGATGGTCGAGAAGATTTCGTGCAGCACGCTACCTGTCTGGATATAGTCGCGCTTGCGGCTCATCTCCTCATCATCCTGTTCTACGAAGTCACGGCTTCGGTTACTCTGTTGGAAGGTCACCTTGCTCTCGTATGTCCTGATGGCCACATTGACAGGGGCGGCGGGCTGAAGGAACACGTTGCGGGTGGCGGAGTCATCTGCGGGTAGAACAGGGGATGCGGGTGCATCAGAAGCACTCGGGGATAGGCAAAGGAGCGTACCGTAAGAGAATGATACGGGTGCTTTGTCATCCTCCATCCCGGAGAGCAGCGCACTGGGCATGTCCTTTGCCACGAGGGGCAGACACTGCTCGATGAGAGCAGAGCGGGAAGCCTTGCCCCCACGACGGCCAATGACGAAAAGGCTATGCGTGGCGCGGGTGAAGGCAACGTAGAGCAGGTTGAGGTTATCCACCGTGTTCTGCAAGTGCTCGTGGAGGTAGTCCTGTTCGTAGATGGTGCCCATCATCTGATTCTTGCTGTAATCAATGGGTGCGATGGGCAGGTCGTTGAAGGGTTCCTCCGACGGGCAGCACCAAAGGATATTACCACTCTGCTTCTCTAATTGCCAGTCGCAAAAAGGCACGATAACGTGATTGAACTCCAAACCTTTCGACTTGTGGATGGAGATGATGCGCACGCCATTGGTCTCATCGCTCTGTATGGTCTTGGTGCATAGGGTCTCTTCCCACTCTCCGAGGAAAGTGTCAATGTCTGTGGCATTCTCGTTGATATAGTTGGAGAGGTGGTCGTAGAAGGCGCACACATAAGCGCTCTGCCCACTAAGTTCTTCCAATCGGAAGATGGCATAGAGGCGTTCCACCAAGTCGTAGAGCGGCATGGTGAGCAGTTCCTCAAAATGACGGATGTATGCCTCGGGCAGCAAGTCGTCCAAGTTGTCAAGACTGAGGAGCAGCTCATTATCGGAAGCGGGATTGCCAAGCACGGCGCTCTGATGGCTCTTGACAAGGGCAGCCTTCGTGAGCAGGTCGTCAGGATGGGCAAGCAGACGGAGTGCATGGATGAGCAGGCAAACGGCATCGGAGGCATCAAGGCGGAAGGCTTCATCAGATACGATGGTCACCTCTGGCATCTGCTCCATGAAGTATTCGGCGATGAGGGGTATCTGATTATTGACACGCACGAGGATGGCTATCTCTTGTTGGCTGATGCCCTGTGCGGTAAGTTCTCCGATGGTGTCGGCGAGCTGATGGAGCACTTGGGCTTGGTAGTCATCTGAAGGCAGCAGGTCGATGCGGACGAGTCCTTGCTCTTTCCGATGCTTGGGCACTTCCTGCTCCACATCTGCGTATGCTCTCTGGAGCTGTTCCGCCTCGGCGGCGTTGAGTTCTTCCTGTGCCAAATACTCCAATTGGGCAGCGTGGCGGAAGAAAGTATTGTTGAACTCAATGATGTTGCGCTCCGAACGGTAGTTGGTGTCAAGCGGTTCCGATGTAATCTGCTGCGGGGGGAATTGGGCTTCTATGTCGTTCAGCAAGCGCCAGTCGCCAGAGCGCCAGCGGTAGATGCTCTGCTTCACATCACCCACGATGAGGTTACTGCTGTCCTCGTGGCTCATCGCCTCGGCAAGCAGCACCTTGAAGTTCTGCCATTGCACGGTGGAGGTGTCCTGGAACTCGTCAATCATGACATGCTCTAACTGTGTGCCAATCTTCTCAAAGATGAAAGGTGAGTCGCTTCCATCGATGAGGGAGTGGAGCAGTTGCTGCGTGTCGCTGAGCAGGAAGCGGTTGGCATCCTCGTTGAGCTCGCGCACCTTCTTCTCAATGCTACCGAGCAGACGGAGCTGGTCGAGGTGGCGGAGCGTGAGGTCAGCAGACTTGTAGAGCTTCCATTGGCGGGGGCGCTCCTCAAGGGCATAGCGGAGGATGTCGTTCAGGGTTGATTCGACGAGCGAATGGATGAGTTCCCGACGGGGATGCGATTTCTTGTACCATTTCGCCGGGGCGCCTACGGCATCCGTCACGCGCTTACCTGCCACGCTCTCGTCGAAGACCCCTTGGCGGAACTTGAAGAAGATGCCACCCACTCCGCCCTTGCCGTAGGACAGGTCGTCGATGGTCAGTCCTTCGCCATCGAGCACATCAAAGAAACTCTCGCCAATCTCCTTTATGCGCTCCAAGGCATTCTTACGGATGTCGCGCAGGCGGGCGGTGTAGTTCTCAAAGAAGCCCGGCTCTGCCATCTTCTGCTCCAATGCGCGGTTTACGGCCTTGTACTCATCGCGGAATATGGTGCGCCCAAAGCTCTTAATCTGATGGATGACATTCCACGACTTGTCATCGGAGATGTTATCCATGATATATCGCAGAATCCATTGGAGCATGATATCGGCGGCACTGAGGTCTTCTATCAGCCTATCCACAGCCATCTCCTCCACCTGCGTGTCGTTGAGACCAATGCGCAGGTTAGTGGTGAGGTCAAGCTCTCGCGCCATGTTGCGGAGCACGCTTTGGAAGAAGGTGTCGATGGTCTCTACACGAAAGTAGTTGTAGTTGTGGAGCAGGTTGCTCAGTGCAATGCCTGCACGTTCACTGATGAACTCGGGTGACTGCCCTGTCTTTTTCTCAATCGCCTCCATATAGGAGTCGGAATCGGACAACCGTTTCCAGATGCCATACAACTGGCTCAGGATGCGCATCTTCATCTCCTCGGTCGCCTTGTTGGTGAAGGTGACGGCAAGGATGTTGCGGTAGCTCTGCGGATTCTCCACGAGCAGACGGATGTATTCCGTGGCAAGGGTGAAGGTCTTTCCGCTTCCAGCACTCGCCTTATAGACGGTCAGCGGCTTTCGTGTCATGTTTTCCATTGTGTGAAGTTTTACCATCGTTTGAATAGTTCAAAGTCGAATCTCACGCCAGCCCGCTGATAGTCTGTTCCCTGGAAACTCGCAAAGAGCCCGATGGAGATATAGCGGTTCGTGAAGCCATAGCCAAACTCGAAGTAGGGGCGTGAGTCATCCAACAGTACCGAACTGACATAGAGCCTCTCTTTCTCAAGGTACTTTCCCAAGTAAGGCACCCAAGTGGCGAACATCATGGGCGACTCGTAGGAGATGTTTCCCCGGACATAGTAGTCAGACTGGTTATAGATGCGGCTTCGCAGCAACTGGTAGTTCCCGCTCCAGTCATCATCCCATCCTTCGGGCAGGTTGTTGTCGCGGAAGTTGGCGAAGTCCACGAAATAGTTTTGCGCGCGGCGGCTGTAGAATCCACCACCTGCGCGGAGGTTGAGCACCCTCAGTCCGGGAATCCTTCGTTTCCATGAGGCATCAATCTCCCAACGCTCATAGTCGATGTCGGAGTGGTTTACCCCCTTGATGCCTCTCTCCCAGTCGATGGAGAACACGGGGCCTCTGTCCAACCACGGGCTGAACTTGAACCCGAGCATCGGGGCAAAGCTGCGATATTCGTCGGGCATCCCATATTCCCGCATCAGATGCCCGTTGATGGCGGTACGGCGGTGATACACGAAACCACTCTCAATGTCGAGCCAGTCGAACAGCATGATGTTGTTGAACACGCGAAGTTGATAGTCGCGGAACTTGTCCATGTCGGTGTCATCGAAGTTGATGGTGTCCTGATGCTCATGGTTGATGGCATCCATCACACTGGAGTTGCTGATGCGGTTTCCATTGCCATAGACGATTTCGGCATATCCGTTTCGCTTCGGGTTGTAGGTCATTCGGAGCGGGGCGGTGAAGTAGAACTGTGTCTGCTTGAAGTTATAGCCGAAGGTGGGATTGAGTGTCAAATAGCGGTGGGCGGAGAAGGTGTATCGTGAGCGCAGCCTTATTTTGTAGGCAAGGCCACGGGAGTGACTGTAACTGAGGTAGAGCGGGTTGATAATAGGAGAAAGGCGGAAATAGGCAGGCCCATTCTCTGCGGCAATCGGGGTGACGAGGTTGTCACCGATGGTGTCCCAGAAGATTTTCTTCAGCAGGTTCGTCTTCTTGGGTGTGGAGTCGGTAACCGTGGTGTCCGGGCGGGTGCGCTCATCGTATGCCTTGTATATGTCTTTATCGGTCTCGGAGAGCGGGGTAGGGCGCAAGGAGTCCATCATCTCACGACTTGATATGCGACTGATGCTGTCTGGCAACTGTGCCGGGCAGTCGTAATTGACATCGAATACTGTGGCGATGCGGTTACCGGCAAAGCGGAAGGTGGCGGCGGTCTTGCTCTTGAGCGGCATCAGCGAGCGGTCTCCCTTTTCGCTCTGCTGAATCTCCGTGCGGAAGGTTATCATATCGAACTCACCATTGAGCAGCGTGCGGATGATGCGCCCCGTCTCGGTCTCCACGATGGCATAGCCGTTGAGCAGTTGCGTGTTGTAGAGTTTCGGATGGAAGTCGAGGCGCGTCGTGCCATCGCTCTGCTGGGTCTGTCGGAATCGGTAATACTTGCGGTTGGTCTTGCTGAACGGGGAGAGGATATAGCCGTCATAAAGCGCCACATCATAGATGTTGGGCGTGATGAAGTCGAGCAGGGTGGGCATTGCCCCGCGGTTGCGGCGGATGGTGCTTGCCTGTACCTGTCTCTCGATGTCATAGTCGTGGGCATTGGTGAATGTCGCCTGGCTATACACCTCACGGATATACTCGCGGTCGCCCTTGGCAAAGACATACATGGTGGGGATGAGCCAGAGCGTGGAGTTGCGCTTCTCTATGTTAAAGCGGAACTTGGTGTAGATATTCTCCTTGATGCTATCGGTAAACAGCAGTTGGTTCTCCCTGTACTGATAGATACGGCTGAGAATCAAGGAATCCTGCTTTTCCCTTGCATCGGCGATGAGAGCCATGCCAATGAGCATGACCATCATAAAGAGCCTGATTCCTTGGTGTCCGTACTTCACATTTATCTTAATTTTGGGGAGCGCCCAACTTCTCTTTCAGGTATTTCCCCGTCAGGCTCTCCTTGCATTGAATGACTTCCTCGGGCGTTCCTGCCACCACGAGGCTACCGCCCTTGTCTCCTCCCTCTGGTCCAAGGTCAATCACGTAGTCGGCGCACTTGATAATCTCCATGTTATGCTCGATGATGACGATGCTGTGGCCTCGCTCGATGAGCGCATTGAAGGCGTGCAGCAGACGGTCGATGTCATGGAAGTGCAGTCCTGTCGTAGGCTCGTCGAAGATGAAGAGGGTCGGTTCTTGTCTCTCCTGTCCGATGAAGTAGGCGAGCTTCACGCGCTGGTTCTCACCACCGGAGAGTGTCGAGGAGTTCTGCCCGAGCTTGATGTACCCTAATCCCACATCCTCAAGCGGCTTCAACCGATTGACGATAACCTTCTCTCCGTGCGCACTGAAAAACTCGATGGCTTCGGAGATGGTCATGTTAAGCACATCGTCGATGTTCTTGCCGTGGAATGCCACGTCAAGGATGTCTTGCTTGAAGCGGTGACCATGGCATGTCTCACACTCCAATACGAGGTCTGCCATGAACTGCATCTCTACGGTTATCACACCTGCGCCCTTGCAGTCCTCGCAACGTCCTCCGTCTGTGTTGAATGAGAAATACTGCGGGGTAAAGCCCTGTTGCTGTGCTAAGGGCTGCTCAGCATAAAGGTCGCGTATCGCGTCGTATGCCTTCACATAGGTGGCGGGATTCGAGCGGGTGGATTTACCTATCGGGTTCTGGTCCACGAACTCCACGTGCTTGATGGCGTCGGTGTCACCCTTCAGCCCGAGGTACTCTCCTGGTGCATCGAACACCTCACCGAGGTGTCGCTTCATGGCAGGGTAGAGAATCCCTTTGATGAGGCTCGACTTGCCAGAGCCGGAGACACCCGTCACGACGGTCATCACGTTGAGCGGAATCTTCACATCAATGCCCCGCAGGTTGTTCATGCGTGCCCCTTGTATGCCGATGAATCTGTTCCACGGGCGGCGGCTCTGGGGCACGGGTATCTCCTCTTGATGGAGCAGATATTTCACCGTGTAGCTCTTGGGGTATTTCTTGAGCGAGGCGGTGTTGATGTCCTTCGCGTCACCATCAAAGACAATCTCTCCTCCCAATCGTCCCGCATCAGGACCCACATCTATGAGATGGTCTGCGGCGCGCATGATGTCCTCGTCGTGCTCCACCACCACCACCGTATTACCCAATGACTGGAGTTCCTTCAGCACATGGATGAGGCGGTCGGTGTCCCTTGAGTGCAGACCGATGGAAGGCTCGTCAAGGATATAGAGCGAACCGACGAGCGATGAGCCTAACGAGGTGCAGAGGTTGATGCGCTGGCTCTCACCCCCCGAAAGCGAGTTGGAGAGACGATTGAGCGTCAGGTAGCCCAATCCCACATCAAGCAGGAACTGCAGACGGCTCTTGATTTCCGTCAGCAGGCGCTTGCCCACCTCTGCATCGTGCTCGTTGAGTTCCAAGCGCTCAAACCACTCTTTCAGTCTGATGACGGGCATCTGTACCAGGTCGGTGATGCTCCTCCCTCCAATCTTCACATAGTTTGCCTCCGGCTTCAGTCGGGTACCGTGGCACGAGGGGCAGGTGGTCTTTCCCCGGTAGCGGCTCAGCATTACGCGGTACTGTATCTTGTATTGGTTTTCCTTCACCATCTGGAAGAATGCGTCGATGCAGGGGCGCTCCTTCTTTCCCTTGTCGGAGGGCAACCCGTGCCACAGCCAGTCCTTCTGCTGTTGGGTGAGGTTCATGTATGGCTCAAAAATGGGGAAGTCATCCTTGGCAGCATGGCGGCAGAACCACTCGTTCCACTCCTTCATCTTCTCTCCGTGCCAACACACCACGCAACCATCATAGACACTCAGCGTGGTGTTGGGGATGACCAATTTCTCATCAATGCCGATGATGCGCCCAAAGCCCTGACACTCGGGGCATGCCCCGGCGGGAGAGTTGAAGGAGAACATATTGTCGTTGGGCTCCTCAAAGGTCATGCCGTCAGCCTCGAACTTCATCGAGAAATCATAGAAGATGTTCGAGGGTGGGAACAACAGGCGGCAGCATCCTCCCCCCTCATAGTAGGCAGTCTCTGCGGAATCCACCAAGCGGGCGATGTTGTCAGGTGTGTCGTCGGCGGAGAGGCGGTCGATGACCAAGAACATCTCCCCGTCCTTGGGGCTTTGTGCAGCCCCCTCGGACAGCATGGCGAGGTAGTCGTCTATTCGCTGAAAGTCGCCATTGACGTAAATCCTCGCATAGCCCTGTTGGATATACATCCGCAGTTGCTGCTCCAAGGTGCGCCCTTCGGGCAGGTGCAGCGGAGCCATCACCACGAAGCGCGTACCTTTCGAGTATTCCAGCATCTTCTGAACGATGTCCTCTGTGGAGTGCTTGCGTACCTCCTCACCGCTGATGGGCGAATAGGTGCGCCCAATGCGTGCGTAGAGCAGACGCATATATTCGTAAATCTCGGTCGAGGTGCCTACCGTGCTTCGCGGGTTTCTCGATATCACCTTCTGCTCAATGGCAATGGCGGGGGGAATACCCTTGATGAAGTCGCATTCGGGCTTGTTCATGCGACCGAGGAACTGGCGGGCATAGCTCGACAGGCTCTCCACGTAGCGGCGCTGACCTTCGGCATAGAGCGTGTCGAATGCCAACGACGACTTACCGCTACCGCTGACACCCGCTATCACCACGAACTGGTTGCGGGGGATGGTCACGCTGACATTCTTGAGGTTGTTTACTCTCGCGCCTTTGATCTCTATTGAATCGTTCATATACAGACTGGGTTTCAAAAATTCTCCCCCTTGGTGGAAGGGGGAGTTGGGGGATTCGATATAGCTCCCCCTTTGGCGGGGGAGGGAATCGGGGATATGCTTACAGGATGGACTTCACGGCCTCTAACATGCCTACGCGCTGAATGAGGTCGAGATACTGCTTGATGAGGCTGTTCAGGCCGGGCACCTTGTTCAGGTCTTCCTGCCAGATGAACTCTGCACCGAGCACACCATCGGTCACCTTCTGCGTGTCACCGGTAGCCCACAGCTCCTTCAGCAAGTCCATAATCTTCTGGTCGTCGTTAGGCACGATTTCTACACCGTCCTCACGCTTGCCACCCTTGTAGTAGGTGATGATGGCAGCCAGACCGAACACGAGGCCCTTCGGCAGTTCGCCCCTGCGCTCCAAGTAGGTCTTCACACCGGGGAGGTCGCGGGCTTGGAACTTCGGGAACGAGTTGAGCATGATGCTCGTCACCTGATGATCCACGAATGGGTTGTCGAAGCGCTCCAATACATCACCGGCAAACTTCTCCAACTCCTCGATGGGCAGGTCGAGCGTCTGCATCAGCTCGTCGAACTGCACCTTGTGGATGTACTTGC
>JAFLSG010000021.1 GCA_022511065.1 Prevotella sp. | reverse complement strand
TTACTGTCGCTTACAAAATTATCGAGGGTTCCAAGGAGCGCATCCAGCTCTACCGCGGCGTAGTCATCAAGATCTGCGGTCATGGCGAGAAAAAGCGCTTCACCGTCCGCAAGATGTCGGGCACCGTGGGTGTTGAGCGTATCTTCCCCCTTGAGTCACCGAACATCGAGAGCATCGAGGTCAATAAGATTGGTAAGGTGCGCCGCGCTAAGCTCTACTACCTGCGCAAGCTGACCGGTAAGGCAGCCCGCATCAAGGAGAAGCGCCGCCCCGTGGCCGCTCAGTAAGCAAAGAATAAAAAGAGGCTTCCGCAAGGCAGAAGCCTCTTTTTGCACTTAAATAACCAAGAGAAAATGAAAGAACTGGCACTCAAATACGGATGTAATCCGAACCAGAAGCCCTCACGCATCTTTATGACCGAGGGCGAGTTACCCATCGAAGTCATCAACGGCCGTCCCGGCTACATCAACTTCCTCGACGCGCTCAACGCATGGCAGTTGGTAAAGGAACTGAAGGCTGCCACCGGCTTAGCCGCCGCCGCCTCGTTCAAGCACGTCAGCCCGGCGGGCGCAGCCGTGGGACTTCCCCTGAGCGACACGCTGAAGAAAGTGTATTTCGTGGATGACGTGGAGATAGACGGCAGCCCCATCGCCTGTGCATACGCCCGCGCCCGTGGTGCCGACCGTATGTCGTCCTACGGCGACTTCGTGGCATTGTCTGACACGTGCGACGCCGCCACCGCCACCCTGCTGAAGCGCGAGGTGAGCGACGGCGTGATTGCCCCCGACTATACGCCCGAGGCCATCGAGATACTGAAAGAGAAGCGCAAGGGCACCTACAACGTCATCAAGATAGACCCCGACTATACGCCCGAGCCTATCGAGCGCAAGCAGGTGTTCGGCATCACCTTCGAGCAGGGACGCAATGAAATCAAACTCGACGACCCTGCCCTCTTCGAGAACATCCCCACGCAAAACAAGACCTTTACCGCCGAGGCGAAGCGCGACCTCATCATTGCGCTTATCACGCTGAAATACACGCAGTCTAACTCCGTGTGCTACGTGAAGGACGGACAGGCCATCGGCATCGGTGCCGGTCAGCAGAGCCGCATCCATTGCACCCGTCTCGCAGGCTCAAAGGCCGATATCTGGTGGCTGCGCCAGCATCCGAAAGTGATGGCTCTGCCATTCATCGACAAGATTCGCCGCGCCGACCGCGACAACACCATCGACGTGTATATCTCCGACGATTATGACGACGTGCTGCGCGAGGGCACTTGGCAGCAGTTCTTCAAGGAGAAGCCCGAGGTGCTGACGCGCGAGGAGAAGAAGGAGTGGATTGCGAAGAACACGCAGGTGGCATTAGGCTCCGACGCATTCTTCCCCTTCGGCGACAACATCGAGCGCGCCCACAAGAGCGGCGTGGAGTACATCGCACAGGCGGGTGGCTCGGTAAGAGACGACAACGTGATTGAGACCTGCGACAAGTACGGCATCGCGATGGCATTCACCGGCGTGAGACTTTTCCACCATTGATATGGACGATTTCGAGAAGATACTTGAAAACGGCATCAGCTTCGGACGAGGCGGAGAAAGGCCGAAGGACAACGGCAAGGTGAAGACCAAGGCGAAGAAAAAGCAGTATATCACCGGCGCCCACGGCAGCGGCTCTGCCCGTCAGAAAGCAAAATACCGCGAGCAGCGAGCCAACAGACACAAGAAGTGAGTGTCTGCTGGCTCGCCTGCGTTTAGAAATCCAGTTCCCTGCCTCTATAGAATTCCAAGAGCGCGTGCTGATAGAGGCTTTCATAGCGCGCCTGCACGAAGTCTGACTCTGACTTCAGATAGTTGTTCTTCGCCTCGTTGAACTCCGTGATGTTCGCTTTCCCATTCTCATACTTCGCCTGCATCAGCGTGAAGGCATCGCGGCTGCTGTTCACGGCCTCCGCCGAGCTTTCCTCCTTCGCCACGGCATTCCGCGCACTGTAATACACTTGCTGAATCTCCTTATACAGGGCTTTCTTCGTGTTGTCAAGCTGCAGCAGCTGTGTCTCCCGCTCTATCTGTGCGCTGCGGATATTGTTGCGCGTGGAGAAGCGGTTGAAGATAGGCACGCTGAGATTCAGTCCCACGTACTGGCTGAAATTGTTTTCCAACTGCTTGCCGAACTTGGCAGCGGGGAAGCCGGAGGTCGTGTAGTAGTTCGTGCCAAGTCCCGCATTGAACGACAGCGTGGGATAGTTGCCCGCCTTGGCAATGTTGATGCTGTGCTCGGTGCCTTTGAGACGGAGTTCCTGAGAGAGGATTTCGGGCTTCACGCCAAGCGCCTCTGCATAGACCTGCTCCGGGTTGGGGAGCATACCCATGCCCGACAGACGGTCGAGCGTCTCGCGGTCGGGACGGACGACGGCAAATCCTTCGGGCGTGGAAAGCTCAAGCAGCTGTGTCAGCGTGAGGACGGACAACTGGCAACTGTTGTCTGCCTGCGTGGCAATCAGTCTGCTGTTGGCAAGGGCGGCCCGCTGTTGCGACAGCTCTGCCTCGCTCGCCTTGCCGTTGCACACAAAGGCTTCAAGGCGCGCCACTTGCATGGAGTCTATCTCCACCTGTCGGCGTGCCACGTCGGACACCTCGAGGTCGTAGAGTATCTGCACGTAGGCTTGCGCCACCTGCATACGCACGTCGTTCTTCGCCTTCTCCAAGTCTGCCGTCACCGCCTCCAAGTTCAGCTGATTCAGCTTAATGCTGTTCGGTATCTGGAAACCCGTGAAGAGGGGAACGGATGTACCCAAGGAGAACGAGGTGGAGGAGGTGTTCGTATTGGTATAGGTGTTCTCCGCCGTCAGGCCTCGCCCGAAGGAGAAGTTCTGCCCCACGCTTCCACTAAGGTCAGGCAGTCGGGAGTTCTTCGCCGTGGAGAGCTGCAGTTCCTGCTGCCGCCGGTCGTTCTCCCGTTGCTTGATGCTGATATTGTGTGCCACGGCATAGTCCGCACATTCCTTGAGTGTCCATTGCTTGGGCTGTGCCGTCGCGACGGTCAGTCCCGATACGGCGACCCATGCCGAGAATAAGATTCTTTTCATCGTTTAGTCCTCCTTCGTTTCTGCTACCACTTGCGGGCCACGCACCTTGTCTTTCTGCGTGATGCCGCCCTTAATCTCTATGTTCACGCCGTCGGAAAGGCCGGTCTTTACCTGCTTGCGCTCGTAGGTCTTCTTCTCGCCCTCACCCTTCACCACATAGACAAAGGTGGAGTCGCCCTCGAACTCAATCGCACTCTCGGGAACGCTGAGTGCTTTCGTCACCGATGCCAAGACAATCTCGGCATTGGCACTATAGCCCGAGCGTATCTGTCCGCCGTCGGTCAGCTTCACGGCTGCCTTGATTTCAAACTGGTTGGCGCCATTACTCTCCGTGGCTTTCGGCGAGATGTATTCAAGGGAGGCATCAAAGCGCAGGTCTTGCAGCGCACCGATGGTAATCTTCATCGGCATGCCCGACACAAGCAGTCCCACCTCCGTCTCGTCGATGTTGCCCCGGAAAATCAGGTCGTTCATGTTGGCAACGGAAGCGATGGTCGTACCGTCGTTGAAGGTGTTCGAGAGGATGACCGAGTTACCCACCTTGACGGGGATGTCGAGGATAACGCCCGACACGGTGCTGCGTACCAACGTGCTCGAAGCACTTGCGTTCGACTTCGACACACCATCGCGCACCACTTGCAGCGCATCCTCCGCGGCAGCCTTCTCCTCTTTCGCCTGTCTCAGTTGCTGGCGCACGCGGTCGAACTCATCATCGGACACTAACTTTTGCTGATGCAGGTTTTCCTCGCGGTCGTAATCCACCTGTGCCTGATGCAGGTTAATCTCTGCAAGGCGCACGCGGCTCTCTGCACTTGAAAGCTGCCCCATGTCGGGTATCACCTTCACCTTGGCTATCACTTCGTTCTGCTGCACGTACTGCCCTGCCTCCTTGAGCAGTTCGGTGATGATGCCGGATATCTGGGGCTTCACGTTCACTTCATTGCGGGGCTCAATCTTTCCCGTGATGATGGTGGTCTTGCGGATGTCCTTCAACTCCGGGGTGAACTCATTGTAAACTACGGGCTTCGGCTGGCTCTTCTGCCAGAGGAACACGAACGTCCCGATGAAAATCAGCGCGACAATCGCTGCGACAATCAGTTTTGAATACTTCTTCATATTGTTTGATGTTTATTTATTCGTTATTGTTTGGGGTTATTCGTCACGCATTGCGTCCACGGGCTTGATGCTCATGGCACGGGCGGCGGGTGCAAGTCCGGCAAGCACCCCCATTACGCTTACCGCAAGGGCTGCGAAGACTGCCGTCCAGAAGTTCACTTGGAAGTGGGTGGTCACGATACCGTCTTCCGTGTTCGCCAGTTCGAGCATCTGCAGGATGCCGACGGCAAAGAGGATGCCGCTCATACCCGCCACCAAGGTCAGTACGATGCTCTCCGATATGATCTGCGAGAGAATCATCCGCGGGGTGGCACCGATGGCACGGCGGATGCCTATCTCCGTAGTGCGCTCACGCACCGTCACCATCATAATGTTCGACACGCCGATGGCACCCGCAAGGAGCGTACCAAGTCCCACGAGCCATATCAGGAAGTTCACGCCCTTGAACAAGTTATCGAGCATCTGAAAGAGCACCTCGGTATTGAACACCGTCACGCCCTGCTCGTCCGTCGGGTCTATGTAGTGAGGGCGGGCTATCGTCTCACGGATGCGCTCCATGAGGCTGCTCATCACCACTCCCTTCTTAGCGGTCACAGCCATTACATGCACCTCATTGCCATAGTTGTATGCCTGGCGCATCTGCGAGAACGGGATGGCAATACTCTGCCCCGGTTGCCCGTGGATGCTCATGCCGCCGGAAGTCCGATAATCCACACCAATGACTTTATAATAGGTGGAGTCAATGCGGATGGATTGTCCGCAAGGGTCGCCACCCTCGGGAAACAACTCATTATACACACGTTTTCCGATAACGCACACCTTGCGGGCATCCCGCAAATCCATATCATTGATGTAGCGCCCATAACGTATCATGGGGTCTTGTACTTCCCGATAGGATGGCTCCACACCATCAAGGTACACGGAAGTCTTACGAGTGTCCTTGTAAGCATAGTTCGTACCATTGTAAGAGCTTCCGAAAAGTACGGGCGTAATCACATCAAGTTCAGGCACACGGCTCCGCAACCGATGCACATCGTTATAGTCCATCTTCCACCAACGCCCCTTTCGGAAGCCCTTGTATGCCTTTGATGTCCTTTCCGCCCAGATGACGGCAGAGTTCGTGGCGAAGCCTTGGAAGTTGTTGTTGAGGAGTTCCTTCATTCCCTGCCCGCCTCCAATGAGGAGTACAAGCATGAACACGCCCCAGAACACACCGAAGCCGGTAAGGAACGAGCGCGCCTTATTGCGCGTCAGCGTGTCGAGTATCTCGCGGTAACTGTCAATGTCTATTCTCATAATCACATACTGTTTAGTCGGCACGAAGTGCCTCAATGGGACGGATGCGACTGGCCTTGAAAGCGGGTATCAGTCCCGCTATCGTGCCGGCAATAATCATCACGAGCGTAGCCTCAACGCACACATCAAGCCCCACGGTGGGATCTACGAACACCGTAGCCTTAAACACGCCCGTATCAATGGCGGAGTGTCCGAGCGTGGCATCCATGTATTCATTGGCAAAAATGCCGAGCAGCATACCGATATAGCCAAACACGGTGGTGATGATGACGCTCTCAACGATAATCAGGCGGAGGATGCTCCACGGCTTCGCGCCAATGGCTTTGCGGATGCCAAACTCATGCGTGCGCTCCTTGACGGTGATAAGCATGATGTTTGACACGCCAACAATGCCACTTAGCAGCGTAAGCAGGCCTACTACCCAAAGGAACGTGCGGATGATGCTGATACCCTTCTCCATCTGCATATTCTGCGTGTATAGGTTCGCAATCCAGATACTGCTCTCGTCCTCGGGGTGTGCCATGTGGTTGGCATTGATGCGCCGGCGGTACGTTTCCTCGAATGCCTCGTTTTCCTCCATCGTGTTCAGTCCGTGGAAAGTGAAGCCGATGATACCCGCATCGTCGGTGTTCGCGCCGTAGATGCCCTTGATGGTGGAATAGGCGGAGTAGGCATTGCCGCGCCCGTTCTCCTGTTCCTGATAGATGCCCACCACCTTGAAGGCGAGGTCGCCCACATTGACATACTTGCCCACCAATGAGCGAGTGTCCTTGGGCATGAGTTCCTTGGCTTGCTTGTTGCTCAATACGAGTACCTTGCGCTTTTCCTTCAGGTCGATGTCATTGATGAAACGACCCGCGATGATGTCCATCTTCTCTATCTTGATATAGGCGGGATATTCGCCGATGACGGAACCGCTCACGTATTGCTGACCGAGACTGATGGTGGCTTGCGTGCGATACTCCGCGCCCACCTCGTCGATAATCCCTCCGAACTCCGAGGCGGTGGTGGCAATGTCACGCGTCTGCAAGCGGATGCGCCTGCCCTCCTGCAATCCCTGATAGGGCTTGGAGGTCTCGCCGCCAAAGACAAACATCGAGTTGGCAAGGTAGCGGCGCACCATCTGAAGCTGTGCATTGATAAGGCCGTTACCCGCGCCGAGCAGCACGATGAGCATGAAGATGCCCCATGCCACGGCGAAGCCGGTAAGGCTCGTGCGGAGCTTGTTCCTACGGGCGGTTGCCCATATTTCTGACATAATATCGTGCATAGCCCCTTACTTCATCATTCCGTTAATACCAAAGGGCGAGGCGTTGTGGTCAAGATTCTCCTCCACCTTGCCGATGATGCCGTCCTTGATATGCACTATCTTGTTGGTCTCGTTAGCCACGCCGCTCTCGTGGGTCACCACGACGATGGTAATGCCCTCCTCGGCGTTGAGCGTCTTCAATAGCTGCATCACCTCCACCGATGTCTTCGAGTCGAGTGCCCCCGTAGGCTCATCGGCGAGGATGATCTGCGGCTTGGTGATGAGTGCCCTCGCAATCGCCACACGCTGCTTCTGACCGCCCGACAATTCGTTGGGATAGTGGCTCGCCCACTCGCGCAGACCTAACCGCTCCAAATACTCCATCGCCATCGTGTGGCGCTTGCGGCGGCTTACGCCCTGATAGAACAAGGGCAGTTCCACATTCTCCACGGCGGTCTTGAAGGAGATGAGGTTGAACGACTGGAAGATGAAGCCTATCATTCGGTTACGATACTCTGCCGCCTTCGTCTCCGAGAGGTTCCAGATAGGCACGCCCGCCAACTCATAGACACCCGAGTCGTAGTTGTCGAGGATGCCGAGGATGTTGAGCAGGGTTGATTTGCCCGAACCTGACGAGCCCATGATGGAGACGAACTCCCCCTTGGCAATGTCAAGGTTGATGCCCTTCAGCACATGGAGGGGCTGCGCACCGAAGTAGGTCTTGTTGATGTCCTGTAAATGTATCATTTTATGAACTGTTTTTATCTATTAGACGTTCTGAATGGCGAAAAAGTTGCAAGCAGGTGCATTTTTTCTTGCTCATTCCTTCTCCCATGCGGCGCGAACATCGTCCATCGAGATGTCTAACATCCGCATCTGGCGGAATAGTTCTGGCAGCCGCTCCTTCATGAACACCTTCTTGCGCTCCTTGAGTATCTGCTTGCGCGCACCTTTGGTGACGAAGTAGCCCAAGCCCCGCTTATTATAGATAATGTTCGCGCGTGCGAGTTCATCGTAAGCCTTCACCGCCGTGTTGGTGTTCACCTCGAGCAGCACAGCATATTCCCTGACGGATGGAATTCGGTCGTCATCCACGTACTTACCTGCGAGAATCTCATCGCAAAGGCGGTCGGCCATCTGGATGTAGATGGGTTTATCGCTTGTAAAAATCATAGTTTATCCATTTGTTAGTTACCAACTGAAACTGCTTGAACAGGCGGAAAGATGCCGTGTAGTTGAAGGCGGAAAGCGCCAAGAATACCACGATGAGGACATAGACGATAGGGTTCACATACGTCGGTATATCGTTACTACCCGTATAGACGAACAGCGAGAACTTCTGTATGCCGCTATGGATTAAACACCACGCACCGAAGAGGAAGGCAAGGAAAAGCACCATCGATGCAACAACGAACACATACTTACGAAGCAGCGTACCGACAAGCACATAATAGGAATGCAGCCACATCAGAACAGTCCACTCGAACGCCACTTCGGAGAGCCAGATGCCGCCGCGAGGGGAGACGGTGTTGGACAGGTTGTGGACAAGCTCAGGGATGACGGACAGCCACGGCATACCGAACACGACGGAGGCAAGCGTGGCGCGCAGCACATCGCCCACAGCAATGGCGAGGAACATACCAAGCGGCCAGACAATCGTCACGGCAATCATCGCCGAGAGATATTTCTCTAAACTGGAAGCGGGCAGCATCAATAGTGCCTGACGCTTACGCTTGTCGATCACACCGTGAAAGATGGACGCCCACTGCACCATCATCCCTACGATGAAGGCGAAGGTGAGGCAATCGGCGGCGGCACTCACCAGACTGGGATAGCTATCATAGCCGTCGATGGTCGTGAATATGCCACCCAAGATAAGCACGCACGCCGCAGAGCCTACTATCCACATTTGTAACCGGCGGGCTGAAGTGCCCATATACCACCAGAGTGTCATACAGAATCTATGGAAATCGAATTGTTTCATACTCATTTATGTATTAAAGAATCTACCAATCAGTTGTGTCCGGCAAAAGAGCCTGAAGGACAACCAGAAGTTAGCTATCGCAAAGCTGAGGAAGAAAGCGTGGAGCACGACGAGCCAAACGCCACCCGTCAGAAGTCCCCTGATATACCACATCGCCTCCTGCACGCTGCATCCAAGTCTCTCAGCCTCCCAGTCGATGAACCAGATGAACGTTCTCGTCAGCAAGACACCCACCAGTATCAGCACGACGCTCGTGAATACCCAATTATACTTATGCGAGCGGAAGAAGGTGGCACCCACGGCATACACGGAGTGAATCCAGAAAAGGAAAGAGAGACTCAGCAATGTCATACGGGGTGGTATGTCCGACGGCCAATGAATGACGAGTAACCCTCCTCTGGCAAGGCGCGCCATCAAAAGTTGTGTATTCTCATGCTGGAGCATCACATTGATGATATACTGCAGCAGGTCGGCAACCACGAATGCCATTAACATCAGCGGAATCAGCAGCACCCACGTGAGATAGCGCACCAGATACTTTTCAAGGTTGGAGGCAGGCAGCACCATCAGCCGTTGCCTACTGTCCTGCCCCTTCATACTGAGAAACATATGGCCCGCACCCATCAAGATTGAGACAAACATCATGGTAACGAAGATGCCTATGCATAGGCGGTGCGGTAGTTGGCGCGGCTGCAACTGCGTGGTGTAGAGGATAAAGAGGAAGGACATAATCACGAGCCACGTCAGCCCCGTCCTCAGATACCACGCCCTGTCAGTCACCAACGTCCATTGCGCTAATCTGCCGAAACGTTTCATATCAAACTGTATCATATCGGCCTCCCTTCCTTATAGTTTACCCTGTGTCACGGCGCTGAACAGCAGTTCGAGATTTATCTGCGTCTCAGGACTGCCCTCCCTGCGGGGAGCCATCACGGCATTGCCTTGCAGCGAAGGCTCTGCATAGAGTGCGTCGCCCATGTTGTCAGGCGAGCGGTACTCGAACACATACTTGTCCGTGATGTCAGCCACCGATGCGTCAAGCAGCAGCTTTTGCGGGCTGAGTATCAGGATGTGGTCGAGCAGCGACTCAACATCATGCACCTGATGCGTGGAGATAATCAGCGTGCGGTCAGGAGTCATATGCTGAGCCACCACCTTGCGGAACTGACTCTTGGAGGGGATGTCAAGCCCGTTGGTGGGCTCGTCCATCAGCAGCAGCTTTGTCCCCGCCGCGAGGGCGAAGCTCATGAACACTTTCTTCTTCTGCCCCATCGAGAGAGAGTTGAGCTTGAGAGAGACGGGCAGGTCAAAGTCGGTCAGACAAGCCTCAAGCACCTCGCGGCTGAAATTGGGATAAAACGGCTGATTGATTCTTACGTAGTTGTCGAGTGTCATCGCCGGCAAATCAAACTCTTCCGGCACGATGAAGATGTCGCGCAGCATCTCGGGACGGCGCTCGTTTGCCTTCATGCCGTCCACGACGACCTCACCACGGCTTGCGCGGAGCAGACCACTAATCAAATAGAGCAGCGTCGATTTGCCTGTTCCGTTCTTGCCCAACAAGCCGTAAATGTTGTTTTCCTTCAGTTCAAGACTGAAATCCTCAAACACCGGAACCTTTTGTCCTGCGTATTTGAAACTGATGTTCTTTACTTCTATCATAACCTTTGCTTTGTTATTTTACTACGTTTATAGTGTAATAGTATAATAGTACACTGCAAAAGTAGTTCTTTTAGCAATATGCCGCAAGTTTTTAAGCAAGAATCTGCCATTTATTTGCATTCTTTAACTTATTGGCGGTGTGCGATTCCCTTTATAAGGGCGCACACCTTTTTATAAAATAAGGGACGATAGGGATAGAATAAGGGGATGATACTCTTAAACAATAACATGGCATGTTATGCGAACAAGATGCCATCTTATGATGATAAGAAGCCATGTTATGCCGCTATGCAGGCATGCTATGCTATTATCAAGAATGAGGGCGGTCATATCGGGACAAGCCACACCGATATGAACCATCGAAGATGGAAGTCAGCGGGAATCTGCTCCCCACATCATTTTCTCCCGCAGGGTGTTGAAATATCGGTTATCGGGGCGCTTCACCACCTTGATGTTGTAAGGCGCGCGGCGAAGGGTAATCTTCGTGCCTTCCCTGTATTTCGCCGAGCGTCCGTCGATGGCAACGAGGAAGTTGTGGCTTCGGCTTTCCACGGTCAGTTCAATCTCCGAGGTGTCGGGCAGCACGATGGGGCGCACGTTCAGCGAGTGGGGCGCAACGGCAGTCAGGGCAAACACGCCTGTGCCGGGCGCGAGGATGGGGCCTCCGTTGGAGAGCGAGTAGGCTGTGGAGCCGGTGGGCGTGGAGACGATAAGACCGTCCGCCTGATAGGTGTTCAGGAATTGCCCGTCGATGGTGGCGCGGATGCTGATCATCGAAGCCGTGTCTCGCTTCAGGATTGCCACATCGTTGAGCGCGCAACCGAATCCCTCTAACGGCTCGCCGTCGGTCTCTACCGCTATCAGTGCCCTCTCCTCGATGGAGTACGCACCTACGCTGAGCGCATTGACGGCAGCCTCTATCTCCTCGGGACTTACATCGGCAAGGAATCCAAGTCGCCCCATCTTCACGCCGAGGATGGGAATCATCTTCTCCCTCACGCGGCTCGCCGCTTGCAAGAATGTGCCGTCGCCGCCCATTGAGATAACGAAGTCGGCATCGAAGTCGTCGCCCGTGAATGTTTCCACCGCCGACAGCTCCGCCTGTCGCGTCTCCTTTAGGAATTTGTAGTAGTCCACATCCATGCTGAGAGCAGCCCCGGCGGCTGACAGGCAGGTAAGCACTTTCTGCGTCAGCGCCGACTTTTCCGTCTGGTAGATGTTGCCAAAAAGGGCGAATTTCAGTTTGCGGTTCGTCATTTTTTGCCTCCGGCGGTGATTATTTGGGAATTAATTCGTATTTTTGTGGCTGCAAAAGTAACTATTTTCCCTGAAACGAAGAAAAGATTATGTCAAAAGTTTATGTATTTCTGGCCAATGGCTTCGAGGATGTCGAGGCTTTGATTCCCATCGACGTGCTGCGTCGCGGTGGCGTGGATGTGAAGATCGTAAGCATCATGGACTCGCTGATGGTGGAGTCTGCCCACGGTGTAAGGATGGAGGCTGACCTCACTTTCGGCGAGGCTGACCTCTCGGATGCCGACTTGCTGATGCTGCCGGGCGGTATGCCGGGCGCAAGCAATCTGTATGCCCACGAGGGAGTATGCAATGCGGTGAAGGCGCAACAGGCTGCGGGCAAGCGCATCGGTGCTATCTGCGCAGCCCCTGCGGTGGTGCTCGCACAATTAGGCGTGCTCGACGGTAAGCGTGCCACGTGCTATCCCGGTTTCGAGCATCTGCTCACGGAGGCTACCTATACGGCTGACCTCGTGACCGTGGATGGCAACATCACCACGGCTGAAGGCCCTGCGGCGGCATTCCCGTACGCCTATGAACTCTTGGCGCAACTGACGGATGCCGACACTTCGCGCCAGATAGCCGTCGGCATGCGTTACGCACACTTGATGGAGGGCTGATGGATTACGTCATCATCGTTGCAGGCGGCAAGGGCCTGCGAATGGGGAGCGATATTCCCAAACAATTCCTGCCCGTCAATGGAAAGCCGGTGCTGATGCGGACGCTCGAGCGGTTCAGGGAGTACGCGGACGATTTGAACATCATCCTCGTGCTGCCCGAAGCGCAACAGGCTTACTGGCATCAGCTCTGCGAGCAGTATCAGTTTGATGTGAAATATCAGCTTGCCAACGGCGGGGCAACCCGCTTTCACTCCGTGCAGAACGGATTGGCGAAGATACCCGACGATGCGCAGGGGGTGGTCGGTGTGCATGACGGTGTGCGCCCCTTCCCCGCCATTGAGGTTATCCGCAACTGCTATGAGACGGCGCGGACGGCGAAGGCAGTCATTCCCGTCATTCCCGTGGTTGAGACCGTCAGGCATCTGTCGGCTGACAGAAAGGACGATACGGCTGCTGATGGCAAGGAGACAGAGGGCAACGCCATGCGCTCACATACCGTGCCCCGCGACGAATATCGCCTTGTGCAGACCCCGCAGACGTTTGACATCCAACTCTTGAAAGCCGCTAACCGACAGCCTTACAACGACGGTTTTACGGATGATGCCTCGGTGGTGGAGAGTTACGGGCACGCCATCACGCTTGTGGAGGGCAATCGGGAGAATATCAAGATTACCACGCCTTACGACCTGAAAATCGCGGAAGTCCTCACTGATGGATAACATCTGGAGTCAAGACATACAGTTTTTGCCGGGCGTAGGCCCCAACCGAAAGAAGATACTGGGCGACGAGCTTGGCATCCATACCTACGGCGACCTGCTCGACAACTATCCCTATAAGTACGTTGATCGCTCCAGAATATACACCATCCACGAACTGACGGGCGACATGCCTTTCGTGCAGATAGTGGGTCACATCCTCAGTTTCGAGACCTTCCCCATGAGTGCCCGCAAGGAGCGCGTAGTGGCACACTTCACCGACGGCACGGGCATTGCCGATCTGACGTGGTTCAACGGCGGGAAATACGCCAAGCAGACCTACAAGATTGGCACAAGATACGTGGTGTTCGGAAAGCCGAATGTATTTAACAACCGCATCAACGTGATGCATCCCGAGATTGAGCCGGCTGAGATGCTGGCGGAAGGTACGGGACTGACACTGCGCCCTTATTACTCCACGACGGAGAAGATGAAGAAGCGGGGAATCACCTCGCGCACCATCGAGAAGCTCACCAAGAGCATGCTCGACCGTCTGCCCGCACTCCCCGAGACACTTCCCGACTTC
Organism: Prevotella sp.; assembly: GCA_022511065.1. Classification (GTDB taxonomy): domain Bacteria; phylum Bacteroidota; class Bacteroidia; order Bacteroidales; family Bacteroidaceae; genus Prevotella. Next base: position 20,932 of record JAFLSG010000021.1, on the reverse strand, counting down.
ATTGCCAATCCACTCCACCTGATGGGGCGCGACGAGGCATATCGCAGTATTCACGATCCGAAGAATGCCAAGGATTTGGAACGCGCTCGCCTTCGCCTGAAGTTCGAGGAACTTTTTTATGTGCAGCTCAATATCCTGCGCTATGCGAGCGACCAGCGGCGCAAGTTTCGGGGCTATGTCTTCCCACAGGTGGGCGAGATTTTCAATTCCTTCTATCACAATAACCTGCCCTTCCCGCTCACAGAGGCGCAGAAGCGGGTGATGCGCGAGATACGAAAGGATGTTGGTTCAGGGCGACAGATGAACCGTCTGCTGCAAGGCGACGTGGGGAGCGGCAAGACACTCGTCGCACTCATGTCAATGCTTATCGCACTCGACAACGGTTATCAGGCGTGCATCATGGCTCCCACCGAGATTCTCGCCGAGCAACATCTCACCACCATCATGGGCTTCCTCAACGGCATGGACATCCGCGTGGCATTGCTCACGGGCACCGTGAAGGGCAAGCGGCGGCAGGAAGTGCTCGAAGGCTTGCTCGACGGCACGGTGCATATCCTTGTGGGCACGCATGCCGTGATAGAAGATACCGTGCAGTTCGCGCGTCTCGGCTTCGTGGTTGTGGATGAGCAGCATCGGTTTGGTGTTGCGCAACGCGCCAAGCTATGGGCAAAGAATCAGAATCCGCCTCACGTGCTCGTGATGACTGCCACGCCCATCCCCCGCACGCTTGCCATGACCCTCTATGGCGACCTCGACGTGAGTGTCATCGACGAACTACCGCCTGGCCGCAAGCCCGTGCGCACCACCCATGTGTTCGACAGCCGCATGACTACGCTCTACGACGGCATCCGTCAGCAGATTCGCGCGGGCAGACAGGTATATATCGTGTTCCCCCTCATCGAGGAAAGCGAGAAGACCGACCTGAGAAACCTTGAAAACGGCTTTGAGGTGCTGCGTCAGGCATTCCCCGAATTTCGTCTTTCAAAGGTACATGGCCGTATGAAACCGCGCGAGAAGGAAGAGGAGATGCAGCGGTTTGTCAGCGGCGAGACGCAGATACTCGTGGCCACCACCGTCATCGAGGTGGGTGTCAATGTGCCTAATGCCTCCGTGATGGTCATCCTCGACGCGCAGCGCTTCGGACTTTCGCAGCTCCATCAGCTTCGCGGGCGCGTCGGGCGGGGTGCAGACCAGTCCTATTGCATCCTCGTCACCCCGCTCAAACTCAGCGAGGATACCCGCAAGCGCATCGACATCATGTGCGATACCAACGACGGCTTCCGCATTGCTGAGGCTGACCTGAAGCTGCGCGGGCCCGGCGACTTGGAGGGCACGCAGCAGAGCGGCATGGCTTTCGACTTGAAGATTGCGGACATTGCACGCGACGGGCAGATTGTTCAGATGGCGCGCGACGAGGCGCAGAAGGTCATCGACGATGACCCGGAATGCACCGCCCCCCGCTATCAGATGCTTTGGAACCGGCTGCGCGAACTGCGCAAGACAAATATCAACTGGTCTGCCATTTCTTGACGAAAAGCAAGCACTTTCCGATGAAAACCCCTCATTTCTTGATACGAATCAATTGTTAAAAGCCTATAAAACTTTCTAAATTCTCCATTAAAATGGTGGAATTTGGTAATCTTTTTTGTAACTTTGCACCGATTATTTGCATTTTCGGATGCTAAACCCAAAACAAATGAATTATTTGAAGAAACTTAAAGCAACCGCAATATTGGCTCTGATGTCGCTGTCAGCCCTTCCCTCCTTCGGTCAGGACTTGCTCGCGCGTCAGGCTCCCGTAGATAGGCAGATGAAGGCCGTTGATTCCATCGCCCTCACCCGCCTGATATATCAGGAAATGCTCGAGAATCCCGCCGCTGACCTCTATCAGGAATGGGACACTGAGCTGACGCACTACCGCACTTCCGCACTCCCCGACACCGCCACCATCGACCTGCGCGGCTTCCATATGCCGACGCCGAGCCGTGTCATCACTTCCAACTTCGGTGCCCGTTGGGGGCGTCAGCACAAGGGATTAGATGTGAAGGTATATATCGGCGACACCATCCGCGCTGCTTTCAGCGGTAAGGTGCGCATCGTGAAATACGAGCGGAAAGGCTATGGTAAATACGTTGTTATCCGTCATTACAACGGATTGGAGACTTACTACGGCCACCTTTCCAAGCAGCTTGTTCAGGAGAATCAGGAGGTTCGCGCAGGCGAGCCTATCGGTCTGGGTGGTAACACCGGCCGCAGCACAGGCTCTCACCTGCACTTCGAGACCCGTCTCTGCGGTGAGGCGCTGAATCCCGCACTCATGTTTGACTTCCGTAACCAGGATGTGACGGGCGACTTCTACACCTATCACCGCAGCAGATATGCAAAGGAGTCTGCCGAGGCTACCCGTCTGCGCGGCGTGGCTGACAATGGTAACAACCGCTTCGACACCGACGATGACGACGATGAGGAAATGGCAATTGCCGCTCCCGAAGCATTCTTCACCCCCGAGGTGCATTTCTATAAGGTGCGCAAAGGCGAGACGCTCTATGCCATTGCCCGCAAGTGCAACACCACAGTGGATGCGCTCTGCAAGCTCAACCGCATCGGTAAGAACATCCGCCTAATGCCGGGACAAATTCTGAAATACAACTAATAAAACCTTAACCAATTCTAAAGCGAGGGGGCTTTCCGAACGGAAAAGCCCTCTCGCCTTTTTATTCAGACCCGCCCCCTATTCAATCCAAATTGAATGGAGGCTGAATTCAATGCGTTTGGAGGCTCTTTTCACTCCGTTTGCAGCCTCCATTCGACCCGCTTGCAGCCTTCATCCCGATACCTCACACAATCCATAGAAACGTCATCTTCAAGGTAAAGGAATGCTTCCTACGAGTGAAAGGAATAATCCCTTTACCCCCATAGGAATGCTTCCTTTGCCTCGTAGAAAGCATTAGAACGAGCCAAAGGAAGCATCCGCACGAATGATAGATGATACTCGCACGGCTCAAAGCAAATAAAACAGGCTTGGATTGGCAAAGAATTTTGTCCAAATATGCATTATTTCATGCATATTTGGACAAAATCCAAATTGACTCTTACTTCAGTTTTTCAATCAAAAAATGCGACACGATGTCGGTCGTGCGATAGACATTCTGCGAGAAACCGTGGTCGAAATACTCCTGCATCACGTACTCGCTGCCCGGCCAAATCTCGTGGAAACGCTCGCCATAGGTATAGGGAACCACGCGGTCGGCATTGCCGTGGATGATGAGGGCGGGGCCTTGATAGCGGGCTGCCGTCTCGTAGATGGGCAGGGAGAAGGCGGTCTTGATGTAACTGCCACCGAGTTTCTTGCCGCCCCACAACTCTACGAAGGCGGGCGGGTCGAGCGGGTCATACGTTGTACCAAACGTACTGCCACGGATAGCATCTTCGCGAAGCACGGCGGCGGGTGCCATCAATGCCACGGCCTTGATGCTGCCTGGCGACAATTCGCCGGCGGTCATGGCTGCTACCACACCACCCTGCGAATGTCCAACGATGGCTACACCGCTAACGTATGGCAGACTGCGCACATACTCATAGACTTTCTTCGCATCCTCTATCTCGTTGGGAACGGTCATATCCTGGAAGTCGCCATCGCTCTCGCCGTGGCCGTTGAAGTCGAAGCGGATAGAGGCGATGCCGTTTGCCTGAAGCGTGTCGGTCACCAACTCAAAGAGCGGACCGTCTTTCGTTCCACCGAAACCGTGGCAGAAGATCACCATCGGACAGCGTGCGCCCTCCTTCAGCTCCGGCTTCTGCACGATGGCACTCAACTTACCCTTCCCGCCGTCGAGTGTCAGGCGCTCCTCTGCGCCACGCTGCTTCGGGGAGGTGAGTTCCTTCAGGAACTTATCCACCTTATAAGTAAGTACGGTGGAGAGCTGTACCTTTCCATCGGGATCGATGACGACCATTGCGGGAATCCAGCTGATACCATACGCCTTGGCGATGTCAGTCTCCTTGAACTTCTTCAGTTCGCTCACCTGCGGGTACTCTATCCCGTACTTCTCAATCGCACGCTTCCACGCCTCCACATCGGTATCCATCGAGACGCCCACGAACTCAATGCCCTTGGCATGATACTCTCGGTACATACGCACCACCTCGGGCGCATCCTTGCGGCAGTCGGGACACCACGATGCCCAGAAATCGAGCACCACCGTCTTGCCCTTCAACGAACTGAGCTTGAAGGTTTTCCCGTCGGGAGTCTTCATCTTAAAGTCGGGTGCCATCGTGCCGGGCTGAACCATCTCCGTGGCATACTTAGTGTCGAGGTCACGCTGAGGACCGAACTGCGCCCTCATCTCCGTTGCTGCCGTCAGCAGCAGCGCAACGATTGTAAGTGTTCTTAAATTCTTCATTATTCGCATATTTTTCTGCAAAAGTAAGCATTAATTTTCTTTTTCTTCGTAACTTTGCGAAAATTTTAAAAGAGAAAGAGCATGTACGACAAGGAGAGAGGGCTGTATGTTGCCCACTGCGCTAACGGCGCGCTGACAATCACAGGTAAGATGGCTAACCGCCACGGACTCATCGCCGGTGCCACCGGCACAGGCAAGACCGTCACGCTGCAAGTATTGGCGGAGACATTCTGTCAGGCAGGCGTGCCCTGCTTCATGGCAGATATGAAGGGCGACCTGTCGGGAATCTCGCAGACGGGTAAGATGAGCAGTTTCATTGAGAAGCGGTTAGAGGAGTTTGGCATCGAGAATCCCGCGTTCCAATCCTGCCCTGTGCGCTTCTTCGACGTGTTCGGCGAGCAGGGGCATCCGATGCGCGCCACCATCTCGCAGATGGGGCCTCAACTGCTCTCACGCCTGATGGGACTGAACGAGACGCAGGACGGCGTGCTGAACATCGTGTTCCGCATTGCCGACGAGCGAGGACTGCTGCTTATTGACATGAAAGACCTCCGCGCGATGCTCGACTGGGTGGGCAAGCATGCGAAGGAATACACCACGAAATACGGAAACATCCCTGCGGCTTCCGTCGGTGCCATTCAGCGCGCACTGCTCCAGTTGGAAAGCCAAGGGGCAGAGAAGTTCTTCGGTGAACCGTCGTTTGATATCTATGACCTGATGCAGACCGAAGGTGGCAAGGGCGTGATGAACGTGCTGGCTGCCGACAAACTGATGATGCAGCCCAAGCTCTACTCCACCTTCCTGCTCTGGCTGCTCTCGGAACTCTACTCCACTCTGCCCGAGGTAGGCGACATGGATCTGCCGAAACTCGTGTTCTTCTTCGACGAGGCACACATGCTGTTCGACGGCACGCAGAAGGCATTGCTTGACAAGATTGAGCAGGTCATCCGACTGATTCGCTCGAAGGGCGTAGGCATCTACTTCATCACCCAAAGCCCTACCGACATCCCCGAGAACATTCTCGGACAGTTGGGCAACCGCGTACAGCACGCCCTGCGCGCCTATACCCCGAAAGACCAGAAGGCGGTAAAGACGGCTGCCGACACATTCCGCGCAAACCCGGAATTCAAGACCGACGAGGCCATCATGAACTTGGAGACGGGTGAGGCGCTCGTCAGCTTCCTCGATCCGAAGGGTGCGCCCACGATGGTGGAGCGTGCAAAGATACTCTTCCCACTCTCGCAGATAGGAGCCGTGACCGAGGGACAGCGTTTAGACATCATCAAGCAGAGCCGCATCTACGGGAAATACGACACGCCCATAGACCGCGAAAGTGCTTTTGAGGTGTTATTGGCAGAGGCTGAGCAAGCTGCCGAAGAGGAAGCAACGACAGGGAAGGCTGCTAAGAAAGGTAAGACGGAGAAGCAGCAGGCAGGCATCATGAGCAAGGTGTGGAAGGCAGTCCTGACCGCCGTCACCTCTACCGTTGCAGCCCTGCTGGGTACTTACGTGAGCAACAAAGTGACGGGCAAGGAGACCAAGTCATCGACATCCGCCACAGGCAAAGTGGTGAAGAACGCCACGAGTGCCGCCACGCGCACCATCACGAAAGAACTGACGAGGGATATTCTCGGCAACTTGGTCAAATAATCCGACTCATCAAGGGCGGGCGAGATACTCGCAGACGGTATAGACGTACTCGTCGCGCTCTACAGTCTCATAGCGGTACTGGTCAGAAATCACGGTATTCATGTCCGTGCGGATGCCAGTACCCGTTAGTTTTAGCGTTGCCTCTTTCATCGTCCACAGGCGGATGAATGCCACATCGGGGCGCTCAGCCGATGCTATCTGCCGACATTCGGCCTCGTTCATCGTGTGCTGCACCAGGTTTTCCCTGTATTTGCGAATGGACTCCACATCGATGCCCACAGGTTTGTCGCTGATGGCGCAGACGACGGCATGGCGGCAATGACTGAGATTGAAATAGATTTCGGGATGGCCAACGATAGAGGGTTTACCGTGCTCGTTGTACTCGAAGATGGGATTGTCCGTGATGCCATACTCCTCTCGCAAGCCCTGCTTCAGCAGTTGATAGGCAAGCACGCAGAGCCGCTGGCCTTCTGCGTGCTTGAACTTGAGCGCCTGTTCCCTGCGCTGCGTTGAAATCTCCCCCAATGCCGCATCGAGGTCGAAGTCGTGCATCTGTTCGCTTAATAGTATTCTCAACTTTCCTCCGTTTCTGTGGGTTTCTCCGTTTGCATCGTTGTTTGCGTTTCTGTGGGGAATTCTGTTGATGTCGGAGCATCCTCCGCGGTCTGCTCCAACCTCAAATTCTCTCTCGGTTCGGGGATGCGCCGCTTGGGATTTTGGCTCTGCTTCGCCCCGAGTTCAATCAGTTCACGCCCTTTCTGCGTCACACTCTGCCTACCGGCATAGAGTTTATTCTCCGCATCATCATACTTTTCCTGTGCCTTCTTGAGCATAGCACCCAAGTCGTTGTAATGCTCCATGAAGTGCCCTAACCGCTCAAGCAACTGCTCTGCAAGCCCGAACACTTTTTCCTGATTCTCCGCCTGCTGATTCTGCACCCATGCGAGGTGAATCATGTGGAGGATTCCCATCAGGTTCTGCTCACCCGTGATGAACACTTTCTGCTCAAACGCCTCGCGCCAGAGGGTCGGGTCATTGACAAGCGCAAGTTGCAGCGAAGACTCGAAAGGCATGAACATGATGACGAAATCCACCGCCTCGCGACCGTTCTTGATATACTTTGAATAGTCTTTCTTAGCCAACTCCTTCGCATGGCGGCGCACACTATTGATATGCTCCTGCAAATATCGCTCTTTCTCCTCTGGTGTCTCGGCATTCACATATTTCTCGTATGCCACGAGCGACACCTTTGAATCTATGATGGCATCCTGCCCCTGCGGATAATGGAGTATCACGTCGGGCTGCAATTCCTTGCCCGTCTCCTCATGCTTCATCGGACGCCCCTGCTCATCACGCAAGCGGGTCTGCACATCATAATGAGTGCCCTCCTTCAATCCTTGGCTCGCCAACAAGTCGCCCAAGATGATTTCACCCATATTGCCGCTCACCTTATTGTCGCGGCGCAGCACGTTTGTCAGACTCTCCGCCTGCTCCCCGATTTGCTGCGTCTGCTTCGCCAGCGCATCCATGTGTTGCTGAGCCTGTTTCATCATCTCTTCCATCGTTGTCTTGAAAGAGGCTGTGCGCTCTGCTGAATCCTTCAGCGTCTTGTCCTTTGTATCGTCAAGTGCCTTGCGAATCTCAGCCATACTCTCCTTCAGCGGTGCAGTGATGCCTGCCATACTCTCCACGTTCTGCTCCTTCAGCTTCGAGGCGTTTTCTTCGAGAATCTTGCGTGCCATGTTCTCAAACTGCTCCGCACGTTTCCCCATCTCCTCCTTATACTGGCGCATTGCCTCTTGCTGCTGATTCAGCGTCTCCTGATATGCTTTCTGTTGCTTGCCCAAATCTTCCTGATGCGCCTCTTTCTGCTCACGCACTTCTTTCTCATGACGCACCTTTTCATCATCACGTTGCTGCTTCACCAATTCCAATTCGCGCTGCAACGTGGCGACTTGCGCATTGAGCTGTCCTACCCATTCTGCAATATCTTTGTTCTCTTTCTCTTTTTCTTGGATTTTCGCATTCAGTTCGACAGCACTTGCTTCCAAATGCTGCGCCCTGCTTGTTGCACCATTCAACTGCTCGCGACACCCCGCAAGCGCAATGTCTTTCTTCCCACTCTCCGCTGCGGCGGCATCCAAACGCTTATCCATCAGCACATACGCTGCTACTGCACCGATAAAAACTCCCAATAAAACATACAATATAATCATAACCCTAAGAACTTTTATATGTCATACAAACTATTTTGATTAGAGTATTGGTATAGACTTCCATTCGAGTGATTTCCATTTCCCGCCTTTCAGCTTTTCCAAACGCTCAGGGGTAATCTCATATTGTCCATTCTTTTTTGCTTTTTGCGGAACAAGAGTGAACAAGGTAACAGAATCAGAATCATTCTCACTTTGGGAATCTTGTTTCGTATAGTCATAGTCTATGATATAAAATCCAGCATAATCTGATTGGAAATCGTCAAATATTGCATCAAAAGAAACAAACTCTCCATCGAAAAAGCGGCGCCCACCCTGTAAGCATAAAGACAACCAATCCATAATCTTGTAGGGCAAACCCGACGGAAGAGTTTCCGAATATGGATTCCAACCTAATGGCAAAACCATGATAAACTCTATTGATGGATTGCTATACTGATAATTGCCTGTGCTATATAGTAGCACATTACTATTCTTGTTTACAATTGCAATTCTATAAAATGTCCCGTTTGCCTGAAGATTGAAACGATTTGGTAAAACTCTTCCGATATAGTAATCTATGTGGGCAGATATTCCACCTGCACTTTCCGTAGCCCAGTCATAATCATGATTTATATTTGAAACCGCACCATTCTCAATGAGCAAATCAAATATGTGCTCACGATTCCACATGATAGCTAAATCCAATGGTGTCATATACAACCCGATATTTACTCTGTTTATATCCGCACCGCTGTCAATCAAATACTTTATCATGTCATAATGCCCATTTGTGCAAGCTGCCCCGATTGCCGAAATCCGGACTAAATGATACCCATTTATGTCAGCCCCATGGCTCAATAAAAGACCTGCAACATCAATATTGTTAGCAGATGCCGCACCCTCTAAAGGGTAGAAAATGTTATCCTTTGTGTAATTAACATCTGCGCCATACGAAATGAGAGTTTCACAAACATCATAAAATCCGAACTCCGCAGCTCTATATAGAGGTGGATTCAGAGTATATAAGCTTCCATTGTTCAAGTCTATTGCTCTATTCTTATTCAAAATCTCAGTCAAAACAATGTTATTGCCTTGAGCGATGCATTTTTCTATTTGTTGATATATATCTTCCATAATTAAAGAAATACGTCTATAATGAATATCTCACGAAACTTCCGCACTTATCTGATTCTTCGGCCAATTCACTAAAAATAACTTTTCCGTTGCCCGGGTAAAGGCGGTATAGAGCCAATGGATATAGTCGGGCGTGAGCATATCGTCAGTCATATAGCCTTGGTCAAGGTAGATGTGCGCCCACTGACCGCCTTGCGCCTTGTGACAAGTGACGGCGTATGCGTATTTTATCTGCAACGCATTGTAATGACCATCAGCCTTGAGTTTCTTCATGCGGTCGGTCTTCAAGGGGATGTCAGCATAATCCGCCAAAACTGCCTCATAAAGCTGTGCCTGCTGCTCGCGCGTCAGGGCGGGGGCTTCAGTAGAGAGCGAGTCAAGCACCACGGTGGCGGTCATCTCGTAATCGTCATAGTCGGGGAACTGCATCGTCACTTCCGCAAACCGAAAACCATAAAGTTCATGTGTGTTGCGTACCCGTTGAACGACAGCACGGTCACCGTTGGCGATGAACGTGATGCCCGCCTCCTGTGAGGCAGCGGAGACCCAATGATAGTTGTTCTTCACCACCATCAGCAAGTCGCCACGACAAAGTTCATCCTCACGGTCGAGCACACGGCTGCGGAGACCCATATTATAGACATTTGCCCGCTTGTTGCTGCGAGTGATGACCATCGTTTCATCCATCCCCACGTGCGAATAACTCGAGGCAAGCGCCTCTATCAGTTCATCGCCCGGCACCACCTGAATATCAGCAAAGCCATGGAGCCTAATCTGCGGCAGTTGCGGCTCGAAGTCAGCATAGTCGGAGGCTATCATCTGCCGAATCATCGTCGCATTCCAAAGGATTCCAGAGCCTTTACTCTGCCGGAGCACCTGATTGAGGTCGCACTCATAGACCGTCATTCCATAGGCACGCAACACCCCCGCCATCAGCGCAGGACTTTCCTCCTCTCCCACCGGCGGTAGCTGAGCCTTGTCGCCGATGAGCAGCATACGGCAATTTTGTCCATTATAGACATACTGCATCAGGTCGTCAAGCAGACAACCCGAACCGAAGGCGGAATCACCATAGCCTTGATTGGCTATCATCGAAGCCTCGTCTATAACAAATAAGGTGTCACGATTGAGATTGTCGTTGAGATTGAACGAAGAGAGGTCGCCGGCTGATTTCTGACGATAGATGCGGCGGTGGATGGTATAGGCGGGATGAGCGGCATTCAATGAAAACACCTTGGCGGCACGCCCCGTCGGTGCAAGGAGTATCATCTTCTGCCGCAACGCAGCCAAGGCACGCACAATAGCCCCTGCCAACGAGGTTTTTCCCGTACCGGCAGAGCCACGCAGCACCATCACCACCCTATCATCGCGGTCGGTCATGAAGCGTGAGAACACGTCGAGCGCATGCGCCTGTTCTTCCGTAGGGGTAAGACCAAACGTTTGCAGAACACGATATTTTAGTTCCTCGCCTATCATTTTTGAAATATTCTTTGTATCTTTGCAGCGCACAAAGATAGGGAAAAAAGTCGAATGAAGATAACAAATCGGCAAATAAATATCATCTTGGCGCTCGTCGCAATCGGACTGCTTGCGGTCTGTATTGCCTCCGTCGTCAGGGGATAAACCAAAACGAAGATGCAAGAGAACCTGAACAGCAAACTGACGATACGCATCGGGAGAAACACACTCTCGTTCACGACGCAGGACGCCACCAGCATGGAGCGCCCCATCGCCTACGAGCCTTACCCCGTGAAGGCGGGCATCTCGATGGCTGCCAATCTGCGGGAGGCACTCAAGATAAACGGCGCAAGGCTTCGAGGGCATGAAAGTACGCGCGTGCTCATCGACACGCCTTCGCTGATAGTGCCCACTGAGCAGTTTGAGCCGAGCGAGGCATCGGCGCTTTTCGAGTATTCCTATCCCGCCAAGGAAGAAAAGCGGGTCATCGCCTACAATGTGCTGCCATCGCTGAAGGTGGTTTGTCTCTTTGCCATCAACAAGGATCTGCGGGTGGTCATCGGCGACAATTTTGGAAATGCGAAGTTCATCCATGCGATGCTGCCCGTGTGGCAGCACCTGCATCAGCGCAGTTTTACGGGCAACCGCAGCAAGCTATACGGCTATTTCCACGGCAGGCAGCTCGACGTGTTCAGTTTCCACATGAACCGTTTCAAATTCTGCAACGCCTTCGATGTCACCCACCCCCACGATGCACTTTACTATCTGCTACACGTTTGGAAGCAACTTCGCTTGGAGGAGGTGAACGACGAGCTTCATCTTGCGGGCGACATCCCTGAGCGGGAATGGCTTACACAAGAGTTGGGGAAATTTCTGCGGAAGACTTACATCATCAATCCCGAGGCTGACTTCTCTCACTCGGCAGTCTCTCAAATCACGGCAATGCCTTACGACCTGATGACACTATTAGCAAAAGGGAGATAAGCATTACAAATAAATATGCGGATTATTACAGGAATCTACAAGGGGCGGCATTTTGACATTCCGCGGTCATTCAAGGCAAGACCAACCACGGACTTCGCCAAGGAAAACATCTTCAATGTGCTGAATGGCTATATGGACTTGGAGGGTGCGATGGCGCTTGATTTGTTCTCCGGCACGGGAAGCATTTCCCTTGAACTCGTATCGCGAGGCTGCGCCCACGTTATCAGCGTTGAGCAAGACCGCGATCACCACCGATTCATACAAGACTGTCTGAAAAAGTTAGGGACGGATGTCTGCGTGCCGTTGCGTGGTGATGTGTTTCGTTTCATCAAGTCGTGCAAGCAGCAGTTTGATTTCATCTTTGCCGACCCGCCCTATGCCTTGAAGGAATTGCCCACCATTCCGCAACTTATCTTTGAGAAGAATCTGCTGAAGCCAGAGGGCGTGTTCGTGTTCGAGCATGGGAAAGACAATGATTTCTCTGATAATCCACACTTCGTAGAGCATCGGAGTTATGGGAGTGTTAATTTCTCGATTTTTACAACAGAGGGGAAGAAAGAGAATAAAACGCCAAAGGTCGTAGATATTACGGGGAAGTTAGACGATTATGTTACTTTAGATGAGTTTATGCGCCGAATGAAGACGATTAACATTTTATAATAGAGGAGAAAACATCCTCGTTAGGCTTTCCCACAGGCGCGTATAGAAACCGGGGGACAATCGCCCCGGAACTTCCGCAAAGGGGACTGCACCCTCCAAATCCTTGAGGAAAATGCTTTTTAGGCGGAGTGCAACGCCTTCATCATAGAAAAAGGCATTTGCCTCAAAATTATTCTCAAGGCTTCGGATGTCGATGTTCGTAGAGCCACAGGTGGCAATCGCATCGTCGCATATCAGCAACTTGGAATGCAAGAAACCCGCTTCATAAAGAAATACTTTTGCACCTGCCTCATGCACCTCACGCAAATAGGAGCGGCTTGCCCAGTCCACGAAACGGGCATCACTCTGACGGGGGCACAGGATGCGCACATCCACCCCTGCCAAGGCAGCGGTCTTGAGGGCAAACAGCACTGAGATGTTTGGCATGAAATAAGGTGTCTGCAAATACAAATAGCGGCGGGCACCCAAGATGATGCGCACAAGTCCCTGCATGATTTCAGGATAGGGACTGACAGGCCCGCTTGTCACCACCTGCGCAATGCAAGTGTCGGAAGCCGATGCAGATTGAAGTCCCGAAGGGTAATACTTGCGGTCGGAAAGCAGGGTGCGGTCGGCAAAATACCAATCCACAAGAAAAGCCTGCTGCAACGCATAGACCACGCCACCCGTCATCTTCAGCATCGTGTCGCGCCACGGCTGCGTCTTCGTTCCCTTCACATAGCGCAGGGCGATGTTCATGCCTCCGATGAACCCCACCTTTCCGTCTATCACGATAATCTTGCGGTGATTGCGATAGTTCACCTTGCTTGTGAACGAAGGGAAGCGAACAGGCAGGAAAGGCACGACCTCGATACCCTCCTCGCGCATGCGCTCAAAGAAGTGGCGACTGACATTCCAGCAACCCACATCGTCATAGACAAGCCTCACCTCTACCCCCTCCCGCGCCTTGGCTATCAAGGCATCGGATACGAGCATCCCCAGGGCATCATCGGCAAAGATGTAGATGGCAATGTGGATATGGCTCTGCGCCTCGCGGATGGCGGATAGTAGGGCGGGGAAAAACTGATAACCGTCGGTATAGACATCCACCTTGTTATCCTTGAAGGGCAGCGAATGGCTCTGCTTGATGAACATCTCTATCAGCAGCCTGTGCTTGTCGGGCAGATGATGATTCTGCTGCTCAGCAAACTCAAGCATCGAGCGTCTCGTCAGCTGGGTCATGCTCCGCTCACTGATATGCCTCTCCTTGCGGGTGTTCAGCCCGAAGAAGAGATAGAGCACGATGCCCACCACCGGCACAAACCATATCACCAGCGCCCACGCCATCGTCTTGGCGGGCTGCCGATTATCCAACACAACGTGTACCATCGCCACGATGACAATGATGTGATAGATGACAGCAATGGCAAGATATAGTCCCTGCATATATACTCTGCTAAACCGCGAGGTCGTTACCCAGTTGCTTGGCAAGTGCATCTCGAAGCTCTTGCGTATCCTTGTATTCCGTCAGCAGCTCCTTAATGTGATCCATGTCATTCCCCGCCTTGCGCAGCTGCGCCTGAATCTCCTTCATCCGCTTCTCGATGATGTCCATACGCAGGTCGAGCACCAAGTGGATGACATGCTGCCGCAACCCGCCCTCGCGCTCTTTCAACTGAAAGCCCTTGCCCAACTGATGGGGGTCGATGACAAGTTGGGTGGCGAGTGTGCTGACGTTGATGTCGGGATGGCGCATGAAATAACTCTCCGCCGTGAATCCTGGTTCGCCACTATGCTCCACCGCCTCAGCAAGAATCCGGTTATACAACTCGTTGTGGAAGGTTAGGTTGTCCTGCCCCAAGTCCAGTGCGATATATTGCGCCACGTTCAGACTGATTCGCTCGCCGTTGTCAGTCTCCACATCGTCATAGATTATCTTCTCGCCGTCGCGGACGATAGTCTTGATTAGCATCCTTTCTATCTCGCGCGTCTGCTCGTCTATGGAGTGGATGCCGATGTATTCAGCATGGATTGGGGCTGATTGCGGTGCAGCATTCGGAGTGCCGGCGATGGCTTCCGTAGCATCGTTTCGATTCTGCTCTCGCTCCCGCTCTTTTTCCTTCTCCTCGATGCCCTTGCGGATATAGTTGTTCATCGAGTTTATCAGCGTCTGCTCCTTGATGCCCATGCTCTGCGAGAAACCGCTGAGGTAAGTGGAGCGCAGTATCGGGTCGGGGATGACGGAGATGCTTTTCACGATGCCGCTCATCGCCTCGCTCCGCTTCACGGGGTCGTCCACGTTCTCTACCGTCAGCTTGGTCTTGAACGCAATGAAATCCGTCTGATGCTGCTCAATATATTCCTTGAATTCCGATGCCGTATGCTTACGAGAGAATGAGTCGGGGTCGTCACCATCAGGCAACAATAGCACCTTGACATTCATGCCCTCCGCCAAGAGCATATCCGTGCCACGCATGGCGGCATGAATGCCGGCATCGTCACCATCGTAAAGTAGCGTGATGTTCGACGTGAAGCGATGGAGCAACCGTATCTGATAGTCTGAGAGCGCCGTGCCTGAGTTTGCCACCACGTTCTCAATGCCGCACTGATGCATTGCGATGACATCCGTATAGCCCTCCACCATATACACACGGTCTTCCTTTACGATGGCACGCTTCGCCTGAAACAGCCCATACAATTCACGCTCCTTATGATATATCTCCGAATCGGGTGAATTGACATATTTCTGCGCCACGCCCTTGGTGCGTGAATCGAGCAATCTGCCTCCAAAAGCCACCACCTTTCCGCTTACGTTCAGCCACGGAAAGATGACACGACCCGCATAGCGGTCATAAGCCCCGCGCTCATTGCGGATGCAAAGCCCGGTCTTCACCAAAAACTCTTCTTGATAGCCCTTGCTTGTCGCCTCGGTATAGAGTGACTGACGATTAGAAAGGGCGAAACCCAGATGAAACTTTGCGATGATATCGTCTCGGATGCCACGGCTGCGGAAATACTGCTTGCCGATGGCTTTGCCATCCTCATGGTTATTGAGCACATCCTCGAAATATTTCATCGCCCACTCATTGACGATGAACATTGATTCACGCTCACTCTGCTCCTGCTTTTCCTCGTCCGTCAGTTCCTTTTCCTGAATCTCGATGTTGTATTTCTGCGCCAACCAGCGCAATGCTTCGGGATAGGTTATCTGCTCATGCCGCATCAGGAAATTCACGGCATTTCCACCCCCACCGCAGACAAAGCAATGGCAGATGTTCTTCGCAGGCGACACCATGAACGACGGATTCTTATCATCGTGAAACGGGCACAAACCCTTGTAGTTCACGCCCGCCTTGCGCAGCGTTACGAACTCGCTCACCACATCCACGATGTTCGTGGCGTCCATAATCCTTTCTATCGTCGCCCTGTCTATCATGCGCCGATGGGGTTTTAGACAGGCAGCGTCATCACGAAGCGAGCACCTTCCGTATAGCTCGGGTCGAGCATCACCTCACCACCCAGTCTGCGGGCGATGCTTCTTGCCACCACAAGCCCGATGCCTGTGCCGTCGGTGTGTTCATTCAACTGCACGAACTCACCGAATATGCGCTCTGCATCTTCCGGGGAGATACCGATGCCGGTGTCTTCCACGATGAACGCCAAAAGAAAATCCTGCTTCTCTACGCGCAACTTCACATGACCCTCCTTCGTGAACTTCAGACCGTTCTCGAGCAACTGCCGCAGGGCGCGCACTACATAGACGCTGTTCGTGGTCAGCTTCACATCTGCCACTTCGTCGGTCTCTACAATGAACCTCACCTTCGAGTCCGCATTGGCAGGGGCTGTCTTCTTCAAGATGCCTGACACATTCGTCAAATCCTTCACCAACTGGCTCACCGTCACCGTGTCCTTTCGCTCTATCACCGTGCTCGCACTCGTGTCTGCCAGTTCCAGTATCTTGTTCACCAACTCCGTGATGCGCTCGGTATTGTCTTCTATCTGCCGCGCCACCTCCTTGCGCTCCTCCTCACTCATGTAGGGACCCTGCTCTGCAAGCACCTCAGTGAATCCGCTGAGGATGTTCAGCGGCGTACGGATTTCGTGCGACACGTTGCGCACAAAGACGGTCTTTGCCAGCGATGACTCCTTGGCGCGCTCGTTGGCTATCATCAGTTCCTCGTTGTTTCGCTTCAGCTCCGCGTTCTTGCGCTGCAATTTCTTGCGCGTGCGATAGCGCAGGATGCTGTAGAACAAGAATGTCAGCAGCACCACGCCGCCCACAATCATCATGTAGTGGTTCTTTACTTCCGCGCTCTTCCTGTTCAGCTCCTCTATCTGGAAGATGGCATTCATCTCGTTCAGCTGGGCGCGGAAAGCAGAGGTGTTCAGCGAGTCATTCTGCTCATAGGCAGCCTTGTATTCCTCGGCTGACTCCTTGTAGAGGCCCGTTCCCATCAATATCTCCGCCCTTTGCAGCTTCGTGGCAAGCAGCGAGGGGCGGTCGTCCATCTGCTCAAACAGGCGCATCCGCTCGGTGTTCAGTTCCAGTGCCCGCTCATACTGCCCCCGCTCCATCGCCACTTGTGCGCGCGAAGAGAGCAGGAAAGCCCATTCGTAGGAACCGTGGTCGTCAGCAAGCCGCCGCTCAGCCTCGTCGAGAGCCTCGTCAGCCTCGTCAAGCTGCCCCTTCCCAAGAAGCGCCTGGGCACGGGTCACGTAGTAGTTGGCAAGGATATAGCGAAGATCGTCCGTCTCGTCCTCACTCTTCTTACGGCGCTCGTCGATGTATTTCTTCCAGTCCTCCGTCACCTTCTCAAGCTCGTCGTAGCGCTTCGCCGATGCCAGCGCCTCGGAATAGTAGGCGTAAAGCTCGAGTATCGTGGAGTTGGCATCCTTCACGCCCTTCAACAGGTTCGCCGACTGCCCGAACATCTCGCACGCCTTCTCGCTCAGTCCCAGGGCGTTGTAGATGTTACCCATATCGAAGAACGCCAGCGCCTGACCATAGGAGTCCTTGGCTGCCGACGCATCGGCGTGCATCTTCTGCATCTCGTTCATCGCCGTGCTGTACTTTCCCTGCAGCCGGTAGGCGTTACCCATCAGGTGCCACACCTCGTATGCGCGCCTGTTCAGGTCGTGCCCCTTGAAGAACTCTATCGCGCCGGGAACGATGGCATAGACGGAGTCATAATGTGCGTTGTTGAAATAATTCACAATCTTGTAGCGGCGGGCGATACCCTCGCTCTCATAGTTGCCATGCCTGTGCGCATCGGCAATCCAATCGTCAAGGCATCGCTGCTGGCGATACATCTCTCCCGTGGCGAGCGCCATGTTGAAAAGTTGCTTCCACACCTCCTCACGCTCATCGGGGGGGTATGACTTGATGGTCTTCAGCACCGAGTCGATACGGGCATCGAGCACCGCGTCGGCAGCGGCCTGCAAGCATGTCTGCATCAGCAGCAGACAGAGGGTAAGACGCAGAATATAGGTCTTGTGTTGCATTATTGTCTTGGTTATGGTTACGGTTCAGTCTGCAAATATACAACAAAAATCGCACATAACCAAATTTTTGCACTAAAATATACCTCTTATTAGTGCAAACGCGTGCAAATGAGTGTATTCCTATGGTTTCATGAACACGAAATACACCGCAGCCACCAAGCAGAGCGCAGCGGCGGCATGGTTCCAGTGAAGCTGCTCATGCTGAAAAATCACGTTGGCTATCGCGGCGAACACCACCAGCGAGATGCACTCCTGTATCACCTTCAGTTGCACGAGCGAGAAGGGGCCGCCGTTGTCAATAAATCCGATGCGGTTGGCAGGCACCTGGCAGCAATATTCAAAGAATGCGATTGCCCACGAGAAGGCAATCACAAGATAGAGCGGCCAGTTGGAACTGACGCCCGACTGCTGCAGCCGCAGATGGCCATACCACGCGAAGGTCATGAACACGTTGCTCATGATGAGCAGCACGACCGTGTAAATTCCATTTATCATTTTTCCTGATTTTTCAAATTAGCCGTGCAAAGGTACTACTTTTGAGACAATCCGCCAAAATTTTCTCTACATTTGTAGGTATTCAGTCTTTTACCCAATCGCAAATAACATAATCCTGCCCATATTTCTTTTCCATACCAAGACGATGACCGCACCGATTACGATGGATTGGGCAATTTAAGCATTGGCTAAGTTTTATTAACTTTTTTGCAGGCTTCTCGTCTTTATTTGATGCAGATTGCTTAGGGTTATTGTCAGCACAAGGAAACAAACCATCATTTATCGAAATTATTTTATGTTTATTTTCAAGAATACAAACTAACTGTTGAATCCTTTTCCTATCTATCAAGTATCTATTGCCCCCACACGCCAACTTAGATTTATCAAACCCATTACATCTATAAGGCAGTTGAAAAATATAAGGGTTAGGAATTGACTGTTCTTTGCCATCTTCACTCCGACCAGAATATACACAATTTACAATCCGGCAAGACCGGGAATCTACGCCTCCTTGCCAATGGGGAATTTTATACATACAACAAAGGGTACAATCACGAACCGCCAACCCAGAATGTTGTGCCAATGCCATTCCCATTTCGTAAACATCCATTTCTCCAATCTCATTGTCTGGAACATACAAACTTAGTGCATGATTCTCTGGCAAGGCTATGCTTTGGATTTCATTACAAGCAACAGACCGATAATCTCCTATAAACTCGTCTCCTTGCTTGGTTAGTACAAAATTCTTATATTGCACAAACTTTGAGAATGCGACCGAGCGATTGAAATTATAGAACATAATGGGAGCATTTCTCACCTCATTCTCTGACCGCATGAAACAATGGTCATCTACAAAATCACCAGAATTCTCAATTATAGCATTATCAGCATCTTTTTCACTTTCAATCTTTATTTCAATAATCTGATAACCCGAATTTAGCTTTTCCTCGGAACATTTATGGGTAACAAAAACCTCCAAGAATATTGGCGGTATATTCTCGTCTTTGCTATTGGTCAGAAGAAGGTCCGCTATAAATTTATCCTCACCCTTTTCTATTTTGCAGGTATCATAGAACTCTCTTAAATTCAATTCCTTTAGGTGAACCTTTTGCTCTCCTTGGCATTTTATGTCCTTCCTTAGTTTACAGTCAGCGCATAAAGGGCATTGCTCCTCGACATAGTATTGAACGACAAACACTCCCGTTGCCTCGCTCTCATCAAATCTTTCTTTAAGCCTCAGTTCTGCGTAATTATGCAAATATCGGTCGCGCTCATTCCTATTCTCTATATAACCAGGCTTATGTCGGAAAAATTTTGTTTCTCCGTTTTTATGCTTTCTGATTATATGCAGCATTTCTTCTTCCTCATCACCCTCACAACCCGGAAAAAAGAAGCGCACACCTGCCCATTTCTCACAATCCCTTTCAATTTCCAAGGCAGAAACCAACATTCCATCAGCCGTAACAGCTTTTGGATATTCTACCCCTCGCGGATTATCACGGGATATCTTCTTTTTACTCATTAGATTTAGCTACATATAATTTGGACAAATAACAAATTTACTTATCCATGATTTCTATGATTGGAACAGTCTTACCAAACTCCGATTTTGTTTGATACTGGTATCTTCCTATTTGTCTTGCAACTTTTCCCGACGGCACCTCTATTACCTCATTGTCATAATAATACTTACCTTCATTATTGATTAGCAAATACACCGCCCCATAAACCGACTCCCCACGAGCCAACGCTGCGTTATCCTCTATAACCTGGAAAACTTCAAAGGATTTTTCTTTAACCGCTTCCCCTGGCTCATCAAACATGGTAACCCCATTATTCGAAGAACGCAATGTAACCACAACAGCAAAAAGGATGGTTAAAACAATTCCTGTAACTACCCCACCACCAAAAATCAAATACTTTTTCATTGTTTTCAGTTTTTATTTTGTTAAACATTTATATTGAACGCAAAAGACGCAGACCTTCGCCATACGTCTCTCGGCTCACCACAAGCCACATCCTAATATGGGAAAGCTGCGCCCGATGAGGGTACAGTCCCAATAAAGGATGTTTGCTCTTTTACTCAAAGTGGTGATTGAGAGACTATTGAGCAATATGTCCTTGGAAACCGCATTAAAAGCAGTTGCCTCGGCAAAGATACAACTTTTAAGACAATCCACCAAAAGATTTGCACAAATATCTATGTTAAAACAAGCAAAACCCTTGGCGGTTTCATCTGAAACTCATACCTTTGCAATGTCAATCAAATGATTGGCTATGCCGCTGAATGCGGGGAGCAAGCCCGTATCGAAACTACTCCACTTAAAAGTCACCTTACAAGGGTGGCTTTTATTTTTTGTTGCAATGCTGCATTGTTGCATGTTGCAATAAGGTCGTTCTAACGTGTAGGCTTGCTGATGCGAAAGGCGGGCATCAGGGCATTTTCTTGCATTCTTGCAATCTTGCAATCTT
>JAFLSG010000020.1:31160-34722 GCA_022511065.1 Prevotella sp. | reverse complement strand
GAAAATCCGTGTGTCCCCGGTTCGATTCCTGGAGGTACCACTCCTCCTTTCATTAGCCCGGTTTCGCGTGATGGCGGCCGGGTTTTCTTTTATAACCCAATTAGTAAGAGTCATGGGCATAGTCATCGGTATCGACGTGGGCATATCAACCACCAAGATCGTCGGAATCAAAAACAGGAAAGTGGCGGCACCTATCAGCATCACCGCCGCCGACCCCATCACCTCCCTTTACGGCGCATTCGGCAAGTATCTGCACGACAACGACATCAACCTGCAAGACATTGAGCAGGTGATGCTTACGGGCGTAGGTGCGGCTTACATTGAGCAGCCCATCTACGGACTTCCCACCACCAAGTCGGATGAGTTCGTGGCTGACGGCTTGGGCGCACGCTACGAGTCAAAGCTCGACCACACCATCGTAGTATCAATGGGTACGGGTACATCGTTCATCAAGTGCGACGGCAACGACATGAAGCACATCGGCGGTATCGGTGTGGGAGGCGGTACGTTGGCAGGATTGTCACGCCTACTGCTGAACACCAACGACATCAAACAAGTGGTGGCGATGGCAGAGAAAGGTAACATCCGCAACATCGACCTGCTCATCGGCGACATCAGCGCACATCCGCTGCCTGGTCTGCCCGTGGACACCACGGCTTCCAACTTCGCCCGTGCGCAGAACGATGCCTCGAAGGAAGACATCGCCGTGGGACTGATTCACATGGTGCTGCAATCCATTGGCTCGGCAGCATGGCTCGCCTCACTCGGCAGTGGCATCAGCGACTTCGTGCTGATAGGTAATCTCTCGCTGCTACCCCAGTGCAAGCAAGTGTTCCCTGCGATGGAGAAGCTTTACAACATCCGTTTCCACATCCCGAAGCATTCCCAATACTGCACCGCCATCGGCGCGGCATTGGACTATACCATCAATAAGAACAACCTGCCCATCTGACGATTATCTCACCGTCTCGTTCAGGTTTCTCTCTAAGAAAAAATTCCTTGTCCGCACAAAATAGACAAGGACGCCCACGGCATTGACCGCGGCAACCGTCCAGAAGGCAGCGTCATAGCCAAGATGCTCGGCTATCACGCCTCCCGCGAGGATGCCTATCCCTACCCCGATATCCCACGAAATCAGGATGGTTGAGTTGGCGGTGCCTCGCTGGTTGTTGCGCGCCACGTTGATGGTCATGTTCTGGAATGCCGGCCACATATGACCGTTGCCAAGTCCTATCAGCAGCGCAGAACCATAGTAGCCCGCCCACACGGCAGTCATGTTGCCAGGGAACAAGGTCGGCAGGGCAATGAACGCAGTATAGCCCACGAGCGAGATGACCATCCCCTCCCCTGCGTTGTGCGTCAGTCGTCCTTCACGCAGCGCCTTGCCTCCTTGCAGACGGGAGAGGATAAGTCCAACGGAGCAGAGCATGAAATAAGTGCCTGTGCCACCCGTGATGCCTAATGTCTCCTTGCCGTAGATGGCGAGATAATTACTCAACACACCGAAGCAAAACCCGAATGCCACCATGTTGGCACCGAGCAGCCACCCACGCATCAGGAAGAAGCGGTCTAACGAAAGTTTCGACTTGTCCTTCACCACTTCCTTGGCGGAAAGTTTCACGGTGGAGGCGGTCAGCCATCCCGCACACGCCATCAACAGCGCAATCCAGAAAAGCAGCGCAAAACTGTCGGTATAGCGGTAGATGAAGATACCGACGGTCGGAGCTATCGCCATCGCCAGGTTGTTACTCAGCCCGTAGTAGCCGATGCCTTCCGTGCGGCGACTTGAGGGCAGCACATCTATTGCCACCGTAGAGTTCGCCACCGTCAGCGCGCCGAAAGGCCCGCCATGCAGCGTGCGCACCACGGTGAACAGCAGTAGCGTGGAGGCAGCCAAATAACCGGCGAAGAACATGGAGAATGCCGCGAAGCACACCATCAGCACCGTCTTGCGGGGAAAGGAGTCCACGAAATATCCGCTGAAAGGACGGAACACCAAGGCGGTAATCGTGTAGCCCGACAGCACCAACCCGATGACATCCTTCGTCGCCCCGAAATGCTCACTCAGGTAGAGCGGCAGCAGCGGGGTCAGCACATAGAAAGCGAAGAACAGCGTGAAGTTCGCCGCCATCACCTTGCAGTAGTTTCCGTTCCAGAGCCTTTCCATCAGTCAGATTATAAATTCGCCTGCAAAGTTACCACAAAATCGGGAAAAATGCGTAACTTCGCACCCGAAATCAAAAATCCTGCAAACTGAGATGAAGAAGCTGCGAACGATAGAGATGCAACGCCTGACGGTGGATGAGTTCAAGCGGGCAGAGAAGTTGCCGCTTGTGGTGGTGCTCGACGATGTGCGCTCGATGCACAACGTGGGAAGCGTGTTTCGCACGTCAGATGCTTTCCGGGTGGAAAAAGTGTGCCTATGCGGAATCACCTCAACGCCTCCAAGTGCGGAAATCCACAAGACGGCACTCGGTGCGGAAGATAGCGTTACTTGGCAGTATTTTTGTTCCGCTAAGGAGGCATGTTGTGCGCTTAAGGAGGCTGGTTATGAACTTTATGCGGTTGAGCAGGCGCATGGCTCAACCCCACTTCAAGAGTTCCGCCCTGTTGCCGGCAAGAAATATGCTGTGATTCTCGGAAACGAGGTGAAGGGCGTACATCAGGAGGTCATCGACCTCTCCGATGGCTGCCTCGAGATTCCGCAGTTTGGTACGAAGCACTCGCTGAATGTCTCCGTAGCTGCGGGCATCATCATCTGGCATTTCGTCACATGTCACATTAAGCACCTTCCAATGTGCGCAGATTGAGGAAGGAAAGAAATGGCTTTTATACAATTATTCTGCATTTGCTACCACATATGAAAACGACCTTAATGTGACATGTCCTGCGCCACAAAAAGGCATATTATTGCAGTAAAAATACATTTTATGCGGATAAACAGGCATCATAGCGGGCGCAGGACATACATGGTAACAATAGTAACATTAGTAACAAGTAACAATAAGCACCTTTCATGTTGCGGATAGTAAAGAAGAATGGTTTATATATATAATAATATAAATATAGTATTTTCTCTATTTCCACTTGACAAGAATACAAAACGACCTTATTGTTACTTGTTACTAATGTTACTATTGTTACCAAATTGGTGTTTCCATCAGTACAATTAATCACATTTGATGCCAATGCCACCCACCGACAAATCATGCGATTCCGTCACAACCTTGTCCTTCAACTCTTGTGGAATGGCAAGCAAAACCACAATCAGTTCAGTGATTAAGATTCTCCAAATTTTTCCGATTGATTCTTTCAAGGATATCAAGTGTGCTGCCCTCCGTACTAACACCCACACGTTTTGCTTGTTCAACTATATTTGCGTGATTAATTCTTTCCAAAATATCAAGTGTTGTGCCCTCCGTACTGACACCTACGCGTTTCGCTTGTTTGACTACATTTGCGTGGTTAATCCTGTCAAGGATATCAAGCGTGCTACCCTCCGTACTGACACCTGCGCGTTTCGCTTGTTTGACTGCATTTGCGTGGTTAATCCTGTCAAGGA
>JAFLSG010000020.1:0-31060 GCA_022511065.1 Prevotella sp. | reverse complement strand
TTAATCCTGTCAAGGATATCAAGCGTGCTACCCTCCGTGCTAACACCTGCGCGTTCCGCTTGCTTAATTGCATTCTCGTGATTAATCCTCTCAAGCATATCTGACGCAGATAAGTTTTCATTAGCAGCCTCATTTCGTCTCGATGCTGCTTCTTTAGCAGAGGCTTTATCATGGGTATCTTTCAGAGATGCTTCGGGCTGCGATGAAATCATCGTGGAAGTAAAGGTTTCATTAGGCGAAGGGGCTTCTTTTGCTAAAATTTCGTCATTGTAAGAATCCTGTGTACTTAAAGTCGTGTTAATGCTTTGATTTGCACTTTGCTCATACTGAAATGCTGGAGGAGAACTGATGTCCTCAACTTCTTCTACATTCTGCAGGGTCACTCCTTGTAGGCTATCGCTCTCATTGCTTATTTTTGAGGACAAAAATAATCCATATCCTATCCGCAATACACAAAAAAGTAACAAACCATACAATATATATCTGAATTTAAACCGATTAGTATCTTCCTCAATCCAAAGTGGTTCATTGCCTATATCCCTTGTACCATTAACCGAATATGTTTTTCCTTGAACATTTTCAGTAGAAGACGAATATGAGAATCCAGTCCCTAATGTTTTTTGCGAAATGGAAGAATCAAATATAATACCATGGCGTTTCTTGTGGCATTCCTCACATAAAACCACAAGTTCCTCTGGTTTATACGACCAAGGATTTGTATCACGATAAACCAGATGATGGACTTGAAGCCTATGCCTTTCGTTTAAAAATTTTCTTCCGCAATCTTCACAAGTAAAGTCACGTTCTTTTATCAACGAATATGAATAGCCTTTCCAATAATCTGATTTCAATAATTTCTCATATTCTTCTTTGGTCATCTTTGGGTATTTAATTGCAATGTAAATCATTAAGTCGCATTGCCTCGTAAATATTTCAACGAAAAGCGTGGCGAATCCCATTGGGGACAAAGATACAACTTTTAGTAAAACTGACAAAGAATTTTTAGAGATTTTCTTACTATATTAGAAATAAATTGATGATTTTGCAAGTCTATTTTGTCTGGGGCTATCGTGAACATCCTATCTTGACTTACAATGGCATGACATTCTTTGCCAGTCTGTTCATCTACGACCTCTTTTGTAATCCACAATCTACATCCTCTTTCCCCATCATGGTATTTTCGACAAAACTCACAATGTTTGATTGGGAAATTCTTTTTAATTGCCGATGCCAATCCAAAGACATGTAAACAATTAATTTCTTTTCTCCTTCTGTTCTTTAAGTGCTGCAATCTCATAAATGATTGACGGAGAACGTTCTTCTATTTCAAAATCCTGGCAATTCGTTTCAGGATAAATAAGCCCTTTCATTCTTCCTTTCTCCGTCCGCAGAGCAACAAACCGGTTAAGTGGAACAGCAAATCCTTCGTCACATCCCCAATATTAACAACTTGACCATTTTCACCTATGGCATAGTGGTATAAAACACTCATTTTCAAAGCCTATTTTATTCTGTCATTTTGCAAATGACTGACAATCAAACCTCGTTCAATCAATCCTGAAAATAGACGCGCTTCACGCGGTTGGAAATGCCTGTAAGCACCTCGTAGGGGATGGTGTCAAGGACATCGGAGAGGACGGTGACGGGCAGGTTAGTGCCGAAAATCTCCACGCTGTCGCCCTCGCTGCAAGAAATATCCGTGACGTCAATCATCGCCACGTCCATGCAGATGTTACCGACATACTCCGCCCGCTGACCATTGACAAGGCAATAGCAATGGCGGTTGCCGAGGTGACGATTGAGCCCGTCGGCATAGCCGATGGGTATTGCGGCAACCTTGCTGTCGCGAGTAATCTCACCACGACGGCTGTAACCTACGGTGTCTCCCGCCGCCACGCTGCGAATCTGGAGGATGGTGGTCTTTAGGGTAGATACCGTGGAGAGCATCTGATTGGTGCGCGGGTCGATGCCGTAAAGCCCGATGCCAAGACGGCACATATCCAACTGATGCTGCGGGAAGTGCTCGATGCCGGCGGAGTTGTTGATATGGCGGAGAATCTTGTGGGTGAACGCGGACTGAAGCCTGCGGCTGCCCTCGTCGAACTTACGGAACTGATCAGCAGAGAAATCATCGAAATCGTCGCCGTCTGCGCCCGCGAAATGACTGAACACGGAACGGGGGATGACTGCATTCTGACGACGGAGGCGGTCGATGAGCGCATCCATATCGCTGAGCGGGTCGAAGCCGATGCGATGCATACCCGTGTCGAGTTTGATATGCACGGGCCACCCCGTGATTCCCTCCTTGCGGGCGGCACGCACGAGTGCATCGAGCAGACGGAAACTATACACCTCCGGCTCGAGGTCATAGTCGAACAGGGTCTTGAAGGCTGTCATCTCCGGGTTCATCACCATAATGTTGGCAGTAATGCCCGCCTTGCGCAGCGCCACGCCCTCATCTGCCACCGCCACGGCGAGATAGTCCACCCGATGGTCTTGCAGGGTCTTGGCTATCTCCACGGCTCCCGCCCCGTAGCCATCTGCCTTAATCATGCACACCATCTTGGTGTCGGGCTTCAGGAACGAGCGGAAATGATTGAGGTTATCAACCACCGCATTGAGATTGACCTCAAGGATGGTCTCATGCACCTTTTGCTCCAACTGCTCCGTTATCCTGTCGAAGCCAAACGCCCTCGCCCCTTTCAGCAGAATCAGTTCGTCGTGCAGACTGCTGAATGCATCGGAGGAAAGGAAATGGCTCACATCGGTAAAGAATTGCTTGTGCGCCACCTGTATCTTGTCTGCCTGTGCCGATAGTTCGGGCCCGATGCCGATGAACTTATCCACCCCGCGCTTGACGGCGAGGTCGCTCACCTGTGCATAGAGCGATTCGGGCGACGTGCCAGTCTGGTAAATATCACTCAATATAAGCGTGTTGTGGGTCGGTGAGCCTGAGAGTAGGCTACTCCTGCGCTGCATGAAGTCGAGCGCGATGTCAAGCGAGTTGATGTCGCTGTTATACGAGTCGTTGATGAGGATGCAGCCTCGCCGCCCTTCCTTCACCTCAAGTCGCATGGCTATCGGCTCCAACCGCGGCATACGCTCCGCCAACTGCTCTGCCGTGACACCCAGATGGAGGGCAGCCGCCGCACAGGTGATGGAGTTCTCAATGGAAGCCTCATCGATGAAGGGGATGTCGTAAGCACCCGCCTCACCTTTATATACATAACTGATGGTGGTCATCGTCTGCGACGGCTGCGTGCGCACATCCTTGACGAACATGGCAGCCTTCTCGTCGCACTGCGACCACGCAATCCGCTCGCCCTTGTAGTGCATCCGACGGATGCAACGGCTCACGATGTCATTGTCGGTGCAATATACCATCGCCTCCGTGCCGTGCATCAGTTCCAACTTCTCCATACACTTCTCCTCCAAAGAGCGGAAATTCTCCTGATGCGCCGAACCCAAGGAGGTTAGTATGCCGAGCGTGGGCTGTATGATGTCGCGCAGGGCATACATTTCGCCCGGCTGACTGATGCCTGCCTCAAAAATGCCCACCTCCGTCTGCTCGTCAAGCAGCCACACGGAGAGGGGGACGCCTATCTGGGAATTATAACTGCGGGGGGAGCGCACAATCTTCTGCGAGGGCAGCAGCAACTGATAAAGCCACTCCTTGACCATCGTCTTGCCATTGGAGCCTGTAATACCCACCACGGGCACATCGAACTCGTCGCGATGACGCTCCACCAAGCGCTGAAGTGCCGCCAACGTGCGGGGCACGCGCAGGAAATTGGCATCGGGATAACGCCCGTCATAACCGTCAGGCATCTGCTCCACGACAAAATGGCGCACGCCACGGCGGTAAAGTTCATCGATATAGCGATGCCCGTCATTGCGGTTAGAAGGCAGGGCAAAGAAAAGCGTCTCTTCGGGGAAACAAAGTGAACGACTATCGGTCAGCAACCATCGAACACTTCCCTCACTGCTGCCATAACGGCGTGCCCCTATCAGGGTAGCCACCTTCTCTATCGGATACTTCATCATCAGATTGTCATATTAGGATATTTCTTCCGCAGTGCTGCGGTTTTCAACATAGTCTTTTCCATAAACGCACGATACTCATCGGAATCAGGTTGGAAGGGTCGATGGGCGAGCGCAGCCTTTAGCGGTCGCCACTCCTCCAAGAACTTCTTAGCCTCATCACTCAGATATGCCTCCGCGAAGCGTTGCCAGATATATTCCACCGCCTGGTCTGAGGGATGAAGCATATCAGCCTGATAGAAACGATAGTCCCGCAACTCATCGTTCACGATTTCGTAGGCGGGGAAGTAGTTCACACCAAGTGTCTGCACCATCTGATGAACAGCCAGCAGCAGCGTGGCCTTGGAGAGTTGGCTCTCGTGGAAGCCATATTTCCGATAGCGGATGGGGCTGACGGTCATCACGACACGCACCTCTGGATTCTTCTCGCGCAGCAAACGGACAGCCTTCGCCAAGTAGTCAAAGCATTCGCTCACCGACAATTCTTCTTCCGTAAAAAGCGATTGGGGACGCTTCTGGCAATTATCCACAATCTCACCCGTCTCTTTCAACCGATAGACGTGATTCGTGCCGAGCGTCATAAACACCGTGGAGGCACTGAAGGCTTTCCCTTGCGCATCCAATTCCGCCATCCACCGCTCCACCGTATGCAGCACACTCGCTGGATTATACATCACGCCATAGGGATTCACCGTCACCGCAAACTTATCCTCCGCGAAACGCCTCCCGATGCTATCGGCAAAACAAGAGCCTACAAAAAGCATCTCCTCGCACGGCGCTATGCGAAAGTCCGGCAACGCTACATCCACAATCGTCCTGAATTCCATCAACTACGGCTAATCTGAAGTCCTGTGGTAGATAGCGACATATCCACGAAACGGGCATTCGGGTTGTTACGATGGTCGTTGAGTATCTGCTTGATGCGGGCTGCCGCCTCCGGGTCTTTGGCAATCATATAGAGATAGCCACCGCCACCCGCACCGGGAAGTTTATAGCCAAGGCAGAGGTCATCGACGAGGGCAGTCAAGGCTGCGACGGCAGCAGGGTTCGTTCCGCTGTCGAGCGACTGGTTTTGCCGCCATGTCTTGCGCATCAGTGTGCCCATCAGTCGGAAGTCATTTCGCTGAATGGCCTCGTACATTTCCATCGTATGCTCCTTCATCTCGCGCAACAGCCTCAACTCGTCGCCCTGATTGAGGAACATACCGCGCACGATTTCCGCCAAGATATTCTTTGCCGTGCGGGTGATGCCCGTGTAGTACAGCAGATGACAGGGACGATATTCCGGCTGCAACCAGAGGTCGTTGGGTAACCACCGCACTTGCGGGGTCTGCACAAATCCCCTACCCGTCTGCAACAACTTCACACCACCAAGCACACCACCAAACTGGTCTTGCCAACCGCCGCCCGTGGTCAGCATCTGTTCAAGCACCAATGTGCGTCTGCCAATCTCGCTCTTGTCCCAAGCCAACCCGCAGAAATCGCTGACTGCTCCAAGCACGGTGGCAGCAAGGATGCTCGATGTGCCCAAACCGCTGCCTGCGGGAATGGCAGACAACAGCGTAAGTTCGATGCCACAGCCGAAATCCTCCAACTGTGCCTTCAAGGTCGGATAAGACTCCGCAGCATACGCCGGCAAGAAACCCGCCAATGCAAGCGCTGCCTTCGGGATAGAGAAAGGAGAGCCAACGTGCATAAAATCAGCCAACTGCTCGTAGGTCTCCACCACCTCAACAGCACCCAAGTCTATGCTCCGCAGCACGATACGCAGGTCTTTCGACGGACGGACATAAGCCTGCAAAGGCGGTTGGCCGTTGAGTTCGATGGCGAGGTTGATGACATTGCCACCTTCCATCAGGCAATAAGGTGGCGTATCCGTCCAACCACCGGCAATATCAATGCGCACAGGACTGCGCCCCCATACTATCTGGTCGTCATAGACTGACTTCTTGATTCGGGCTGTGGAGGACGAGAGTTGAGAACCTATCAGTCCCTCGCGAAGCAGAGCGAATGCCTTATCGCTGTCATTGCGGAACATCGCATCGTGGATGCGCGTCATCAGCGGTGCATTTTCCGGCAGGGGCTGTGGCATTGGTATCTTTTCATCACGAAACTCCGTAGCAGCATCGGCAAGGTCAAGTTGATAGAACACACTATGACTCCAGTTGGCGGCGAGTGCCGCCCAATTCTGCTTTCTGAACTCACGTCGCTGGGCGAAAAGGCGACGAAGATTTGCCTCGTTGGAGATTTCCTCTGCGGACATCATGCGCACAGGCTTGCCACCCTCCACAAGTTGAAATTGCTTCTTCTGCTGCTCCTCTCCGTCAAAGCGGTCATCCATGTGATAGCGCCGCACCACATATTGGCGCTCTCCGACAGGCACCACATCGATACATTCGCCCGGTTTGAGGGAGAGATGCCAGTTGTTGCGGGGCACACCGGTGATTACGTGGTCGTGGGTCAGTTGCCAATGCCTGCCCACGTGAGCGTTTTCTATCCAGATATTCGTATTCTCTTCCGTAAACTGCACCTCCGTCACGGCGTTCTGCACGAAGATGGAGGGGTGTGGCTTACGGTCGGCATGCATGATCTCCCGCTGATCGTTCACACGATTCTGAATGGCAACGGTGGAGGATATCATCTCGCGCGATGTGCCGAAATGATAGAACTCGCCACCCGTCAGGGGCACGACAGCCACCGACAACTGATTCAGTTCTTCATCAATAATCAAGGGGTCAGTGCCCAATGCACCACCAAACTCGCTATATAGGTCGTATGTCTTGCCGTCACCGCGCTTCATCAGCAATTCCACCGCACGGTCGGAAAGCATCCATACACCGATGTCGGTCAGATAGAAATGATCCTTTTGCAAGAAAGAAAGTTCCTGTATCGTGGGCTTTTGCAGCATCTGCATCAGCACGCCGGGTGTCTGTCGTGAACTGACGAACACGCCGTGATTCTTCGCCACGGATGCGTCAAGCCATAATCCGTAGCACACAACATCTGCATCGGGGACTGCCGGCAGGGGGTGCGTGGTCCGTATAAAGACATCGCCGCTGACCACCATCGTATGAACACCAGCGGGACTCATTGCCATCATCTTTTCGTAAAGCGGCAACTGCAGACTGAGCAAATCCTGCGACAAGCGTTGCCCACGTTCCCATCGGAACACGGGGATGGGCGTGAGAATCTTGCCCGAAGGTGCATAGGCCGGCAAACGACGACTCTGCCCACCCGCGTGGAGCAAGATGCGCTTCTCGGAGGCAAGCCATTCAGCAAACGGTTGCTCGTGCGTCACAGCCTCGTGCGCCTGGCGCAACAACCACGCAGTACCACCCCCACTGCCAAGTTTATGGCCGACAGGATCGCTGGTACAGAAATAATCCTCGGGACTCAAGCCCGTTACTTCGTGGAAACTGCCTACCAAATTGGGGGGCAAGGACAATAGTTTCTTCATACTTTCTTAGATTTTCTTTCGGCAAAACCACGCCCTACGACATAAAGCAAGACGAGCAACAGCAGGACAAGCGCCACATAGGCAATGGTCTCCGTGACCTCTACCGACTTGGGGAAGAATGAGAGTTCTATCTGATGCTTTCCGGGTTTCACCTGCAAAGCGCGGAGGATATAGTTCACCCGCCCAAGTTCTGCCGGTTCTCCATCAATCGTAGCCGTCCATCCGGGATAGTAAATCTCCGAGAACACAACCACTCCACCCTTGCCGGAATTGACATCGTAAGTGAGACGGTTGGGTTCGTAAGAGGTAATCGTCACCACACTTGCAGTATCTTGCACCACGGCTTCACCCAACTGCGTCTTGAATTTCTCGTCTGCCACGGCTTGATGGCGCAAGTCAATCTTCCCGACTGCTGCCAATTCCTCGTTGGCATTCTTCACATAATCGAGCTGATCAACGAGCCACGCATTGCCAAAGGCATAGGGATTCTGCAAGGGTACGGTCTGCCCACCTTGCAACGGGAACACAAAATATTTTGTGTTGAGCATATTGAGCACGGGATAGATGCTGTCGCCCTTTACCCGCGTCATATCGCCGTCGGCCTCCGATACCGCCCCATAAACTGCCTGCATCTCTGGCGAGATATATGTTTCAATCATTTCCTGATAGCGACGAAGTTTGGCGGCGTGGTAGCCTCCGATGCTCTTATGGTAATAGGATGTCTCGTTTTCGTTGAAGGTATTCGAGGCAAGGTTCAGCACGCGATAGTCCAAAGAGGTGTCTCGGAGTATCAATTCGTCGGTCTGCGTCTTCTGCTGCGGCTGCTCACGCTCTGATTTCGGCACGAACATCTCGTCGTTCAGATAGCGTTTGTTTACTGGCCACAAGTCTATCAGGCAAAGCACGATGATGGCTGCCACGGTGTAGGCGGGCTTCAACTTGCCATAACGGAACAACAGCAAAAGCGCCGTACCGACTACGATAATCCAGAACGTGCGCCAGCAGTCGGCGGTAAACATCGCCTGACGCATCTCCGTCAGGTTGGCCGTCAGCGGCACAAGATGCTCGGCGGGAATACCTCTCAGTGCCTGCATCTCGGAGGAAGAGATGAATCCGTCAAAGAACATCGAGGGCATCAATGCCATCAGCAGGGCGATGCCAGCCGTCAGTCCGAAACTGATATAGAGATATTTCGCTTTCGTCTTCAGTAGTTCTGGTTCATCGAAAATCCGCTTGAGGGCAAGCATCGCCAACAACGGAATGGTAAACTCGGCAATGACAAGGATGGATGCCACCGTGCGGAACTTGGCATACATCGGCACATAGTCGAGGAAGAAATCGGTGAAGCCCATAAAATTCTTACCCCAAGAGAGAAGAATGGAGAGGATGGTGGCGGCAAGCAATGCCCACTTCACCGGGCCTTTCACGATGAAAAGCCCGAGGATGAAGAGCATCATCACAAACGCACCCACATAGACAGGCCCAGACGTGCCGGGTTGCTCGCCCCAATACTGACCAATCTGCTGATAGATGCTGATATAATTGTTGTCGGCGTGCTCCATTGCCGTCTCGTTCATACTCAGTGGCATGGATGCGCCTCCCTTGGTATTCGGGATGAGCAGCGTCCACGTTTCACCGATGCCGTAACTCCATTGCGTGATGTAGTCACGCTCCAAACCGCTGCTTGTCTGATTGGCACTGTTCGGCTTCACCAACTCGCTCTTACCACGCATCGACTCCTGACTGTATTGCCACGTATGGTAAAGGTTCGACAGGTTGATGCATACGCCGATGACTGCTCCCGCAGCGCACACCGCCGTAGCTTTTGCAAAGCGTGCCAACTCGCGTTGGCGAATGGCCTCAACAAACCACGCAATGATTAAGAACAGAATGATGAACAGATAATAATAAGTCATCTGCACGTGGTTGGCGTTGATTTCAAAAGCCGTGAACACAGCAGTCAGCAGCAGTCCCCACAGGTATTTCCCTCGATAGGCAAGCACGATACCACCTATCAGCGGCGGCAGATAGGCAAGTGCCCACACCTTCCAGATGTGGCCCGCAGCGATGATGATGAGGAAATAGGTGGAGAACGCCCAAACGACAGACCCTAACGCCGCAAGGTGCTGACGGAAATCGAACGCCCGAAGCAAGATATAAAAGCCAAGCAAATAGGCAAACAGATACCACACATTCTCAGGCAACCACAGGTGATAGGCATTGATAACCTTCGTCAGCAAATCCGTAGAGCCATACGAGGGTGCAGTCTGATAGGTTGGCATTCCACCGAACAGCGCATTCGTCCAACGACTGCGCTCACCCGTCTTTTGCAGATATTCAATGCCTTCCTGACCTGCTCCGCGACCCGCCGAGGCATCATGCCGATAGAGAATGCGGCCCTCGGTATCGGCGGGAAAGAAGTAAGCAAACGCCAGTACGACAAACAACAACACTGCCAGCACATCGGGCAGCCATTTTTTCAGTAAATTCATATACTTACAGGTTTGTATTTCTGCGTGCAAAGTTACAAATTTAGACACAGATAACACAGACTTTTCGGGATTTTTTGTACCTTTGCAGCCAAATGAAAGCAGAGCAACTCATATCCAGTGCGCAGAACCCGAAGGCCAAGCATCTGCTTGCCCTTCAGCAGAAATCATCGCTTCGCCGCGAGGAGGGTATCTTTGTTGTGGAGGGGCTGCGGGAGTTAGGCCATTGCATTGATGCGGGATTCGAGATTGACTCGCTGTTCGTTTGTCCTGAATATTGTGCAGCAGCGGATTCCCTGAACCTCCCCTGCCCTACATTCAGCGTGACCCAAAAGGTCTATGAGAAGATGGCTTACCGAGGCAGCACGGAGGGCATCATGGCAACCGTCAAAGCGCGGCCGATGAGCCTCAGCAATCTCAACCTGCCAGAACAACCGCTGATAGTGGTCTTGGAGAGCGTGGAGAAGCCCGGCAACCTTGGGGCTGTGCTACGGAGTGCCGATGCAGCACGGGTGGATGCGGTCATCGTATGCGACCCGCTGACCGACCTTTACAATCCCAATCTCATCCGAAGCAGCATCGGGGCGGTGTTCACCGTGCCCTGCGTGGCGTGCAGTTCAGAAGAATGCATCGCATTTCTCAAGGAGAAAAACATCCAGATTCTGACGGCACAACTACAGGATTCCAAACTCTATTACGACACGGATATGCGGAAAGGCACTGCCATCGTTATGGGTACTGAATCAACAGGACTGACCGACACGTGGCGCAAGGCAGCCGATGCGCACATCCGCATCCCGATGCTGGGGCGGCTCGACTCGCTCAATGTGAGTGTAAGCGCGGCGATATTGATGTTCGAGGCGGTCAGACAAAGGAACGAAAAATAAGAACAATATGAGAATAGGAGTCATCGTTGCGATGGACAAGGAGTATAATCAACTCCGTTCATTGCTCAATCCCGAAAAGGTAATCCTTCAGAAAAGCGGCATCGGCAAGGTGAATGCAGCCTTGCAGACGGCGGAGATGATTCGCCAATACCGCCCTGATGCCATCATCTCCTCCGGCTGTGCAGGGGGCAATGGCGACGATGTCAGCGTACAAGATGTGGTGGTTAGCACGCAGTTGGCTTATCACGATGTGTATTGCGGGAGTGCGGCAAGTGGGAATGTCTATGGACAAGTTCAGGGAATGCCCGCCCGCTTCGATGCCGACCCGCATCTTCTTGAAAAGGCATTGCAACTTTCCGTACATCCGGGGCTGATTGTGACGGGCGACTGGTTTGTGGATTCCAAGGAGAAGATGCGCAAGATAATCGGTCATTTCCCCGAGGCAAAGGCCGTGGATATGGAGTCGGCAGCCATCGCACAGACCTGTCATATCCATCAAGTGCCTTTTATCTCCTTCCGCATTATCAGCGACATACCGCTCCGCGACACCAACGCCTCCATGTATCACGACTTCTGGGAGCGCATTGCCGACAACTCATTCCAAATCACCAAGACATTCATCGAATCATTATGAACAAGATACCCAGTTTCACCATCAACCACGAGCGCCTGTTGCGCGGCATCTATGTCAGTCGGAAAGACCAAGTAGGCAGCGAGATAGTCACCACCTTTGACATCCGTATGAAAGAGCCCAACCGCGAGCCTGCACTGCATAACGGCACTCTCCACACCATCGAACACCTTGCCGCCACTTACCTCCGCAACGATGCGGAGTGGAAAGACCGCATCGTCTATTGGGGGCCGATGGGCTGTCTCACGGGCAATTATCTCTTATTGCGGGGCGATTATGAATCGAAAGACATCGTGGAACTGATGCGCCGCACCTTCCGCTTCGTCGCAGAGTTTGAGGGCGAAGTGCCCGGCGCTGCCCCTCGCGACTGCGGCAACTATCTGTTGCATGACCTCCCAATGGCTCGCCTCGAAGCCAAGAAATATTTGGAAGAGGTTCTGGAGTGCATTACCGAGGAGAATTTAAACTATCCTCAATAGAGAAATTGTGAAAAAGAAAGCAATTGCTTTCCATACGAAGTTACCACGATACCTCACACCTTATTCGCTTTCTTGCGCTGGTCATGGTCAAGAATAACCTTGCGCATACGCATTGACTTGGGCGTGACCTCCACAAGCTCATCCTGTTTGATGTACTCGAGGCACTCCTCCAACGACATGACCGTCTTCGGGATGATGCGCGCCTTGTCGTCCGTACCTGATGCACGCACGTTGGTGAGTTGCTTTGCCTTCGCCACGTTCACCACAAGGTCGTTGTCATGTACGTGCTCACCTACCACCTGGCCGGCATAGACATCCTCGCCCGGGTCGATGAAGAACTTACCTCTATCTTGCAACTTGTCGATGGAATAGGCAAACGCCGTGCCCGTCTCCAAAGCAATCATGGAGCCATTGATGCGACGCTCGATGTCACCCTTGTAAGGCTGATACTCCTTGAAGCGGTGCGCCATGATGGCCTCGCCCTGACTGGCGGTCAGCACATTGGTGCGCAGACCGATGATGCCACGGCTCGGCACGTCGAACTCGATGTTCACACGCTCGCCTTGGCTCTCCATTGAGGTCATCTCGCCCTTGCGACGGGTCACCATGTCAATCATCTTTGAGGAGAATTCCTCGGGCACGTTGATAGTCAGCTCCTCTATCGGCTCACACTTCTGACCGTTCATCTCCTTGTAAATCACCTGGGGCTGTCCCACCTGCAACTCGTAGCCCTCGCGGCGCATCGTCTCCACCAATACAGAAAGATGCAGCACGCCACGACCAGACACAATCCACTTGTCGGTGGAATCCTCAAACGGCGCCACGCGCAGCGCGAGATTCTTCTCCAATTCCTTCTCCAAACGGTCGTTGATGTGGCGGGAAGTGACGAACTTGCCCTCTTTGCCGAAGAAGGGCGAGTCGTTGATGGTGAACAGCATCGACATCGTAGGCTCGTCGATGGCAATCGGCGGCAGCGGCTCGGGATGCTCCACATCGCAGATGGTGTCGCCAATCTCGAAGCGGTCGAGACCTATCACGGCGCAGATGTCGCCGCAATCCACCATATCCGTATGCACGTGTCCCATACCCTCAAAGGTATGCAACTCCTTGATTTTCGTCTTTTCCTGCGAACCGTCGCGATGGCAAATGGTCACCTGCATACCGTCCTTGAGCGCCCCACGATGCACGCGCCCCACGGCGATGCGCCCCGTATAACTTGAATAGTCGAGACTCGTTATCAGCATCTGCGGCGTTCCCTCAATCTGTTTCGGGGCGGGAATCATCTCCACAATCTTGTCCAAGAGATACGTGATGTCACTTGACGGCTTCTGCCAGTCCTCTCCCATCCAGCCGTTCTTCGCGGAACCATAGACCACGGGGAAGTCCAATTGCTCTTCCGTGGCGTTCAGGGAGAACATCAGGTCGAACACCATCTCATACACTTCCTCCGGGCGGCAGTTGGGTTTATCCACCTTATTCACCACCACGATGGACTTCAGTCCTATCTGGAGCGCCTTTTGCAGCACGAATCGGGTCTGCGGCATCGGGCCTTCAAAGGCATCTACGAGCAACAGACAGCCGTCTGCCATATTCAGCACGCGCTCCACCTCGCCGCCGAAATCGGAGTGTCCCGGCGTGTCGATGATGTTAATCTTCACGCCTTTCCACGTGATGGACACGTTCTTAGAAAGTATGGTGATACCGCGCTCACGCTCCAAGTCGTTGGCATCAAGCACCTGATTGCTGAGATTCTGCCCTTCGCGAAAGAGGTTTCCCGCCAGCATCATCTTATCCACCAGCGTCGTCTTTCCGTGGTCCACGTGCGCAATGATTGCGATGTTCCTTATATCCTGCATATCTTTATCCCTTCTATTTTTGCGGGTGCAAAGGTACAAAAAAGGGTGTAAACCGCATAATTTTTCCATTTTAATTTTTGATTTTTCGATTTTTGTTGTACCTTTGCACCCGCATTTCGGAAAATCCGAAGCATTCGACGACGTAAACCGTTGTGATTAAGGCGGCTAAGCGTTTGAAGGATGTGATTGCAAAACATTATTAATCATTTTCAATTATGTATTTGGACAAAACCAAGAAGCAGGAGATTTTCAGTCAGTATGGCAAGTCTGCCACCGATACTGGTTCACCCGAGGCACAGATTGCTCTCTTCTCCTACCGTATCTCTCACCTGACTGAGCACCTGAAGAAGAATCACAAGGACCACGCAACCGCTCGTTCGCTGACTATGCTCGTAGGTAAGCGCCGTAAGTTGCTGAAATACCTCTATGTGAATGACATCAACCGTTACCGTGCCATCATCAAGGCTCTCGGTCTCCGCAAATAAGGAGGAAACGGAAAAAGAAAGAAGGCTCGCGATTGCGAGCCTTCTTCTTTATGTGGAGTTTCGTGCGACAGGAGGCTGACGGGAATCATTCCTTCGGTTCGTCCGAACCGTTTCCACGAGTCGTTCCGATAGTTTCTATACCCCTAAAGGGATTATCTCCGTCCTTCATGCCGACCATTCCTTTCATGCATAGGAACCGTCGCGACGAAGGACGGAGATAATTCCTTTGTTACTCCAATACAACCTTTACGTTCTCTTGCTTGATGTTCGTGCAGTTGGTGAATACGGCATCAGCCTTTGCCTTGATGGTCACGTTCTTGAGATTGATGTTATCCATCGGCATTTCGGGGAGGCCATTGAACTCCATGGCACGACCTGCGCCGTTGCAAACCACATTCTGAATGTTGATGTTGCGGAAGATGGGGGTAGTCTCATCCACGGGCACCTTCGTCGCATTGTCGGGCGTATCGCCGTCTGCCAACATCTCTGCCACCGACTTACCACCATAATACATATTAAAGGTGATGGCATCGGTCTTAATATCCATCATGGAGATGTCGTTGATATAGATGTTCTCCACGATACCGCCACGGCCACGGGTAGATTTGAAGCGCAAGCCTACATCCGTTCCGAGGAACTGACAGTTCTGCACCTTGAAGTTCTTCACGCCGCCACTCATCTCCGAGCCAACCACGAAACCGCCGTGTCCAGCGAATACGGTGCAGCCATCCACCACTACATTCTCGCAGGGAATGCCACGCTTGCGGCCATCGGCATCCTTACCACTCTTGATGCAGATACCGTCGTCACCGGCATCGAAGCGGGAATTGACAATCAGTGCGTTCTTGCACGACTCAAGGTCGAGTGCGTCGCCGTTCTGCGCATAGTCGGGGTTGCGCACCAAAACATTGTCAATGATGATGTTCTCGCACATCAGCGGGTGGAGATTCCATGCGGGAGAGTTCTGGAAGATGACACCCTGAAGCAGCACGTTCTTGCAATTAACGAGGCTTACCATCACAGGACGGAGGAAACGCTTCACGGCATTCCACTCCTCTTCGGTCGTGGCATTGGGCACGTTCATGTTTGCACCCTGCTCACCCTTGGCGTAACCCTCGGAGGGAACCCAGTAGTCCTTCTTCATCTCCACACCACCTTCCTGGGCGAGCAACTGCTTCCAGTGACCATCGGTCACCTTTGAGCGCTTCACAGGACGCCAATACTGACCATTGCCGTCGATAGCACCTTGACCCGTAATAGAGATGTTCGTCGCACCATTGGCGCTCAGCGGCGACTGGCAACGGCGCGTGTCAAGTCCTTCAAACGAGGTGTTTATCAGCGGATAGAGCGACTCGTCTGCGGCAAACTGGATGACCGCACCCATCTCCAAATGGAGGTCAATGTTGCTCTTGAGTACCACGGGACCCGTAAGCCACACACCGGTAGGGACAATCAGGTGACCGCCGCCTTTGGCAGTCAGCGCGTCAATCGCCTTGGCAAATGCCTCGGTAGAGAGCTGCTCGCCCGTGGGATCAGCCCCGAAGTCCTTCAGATTTACCTGCGTGTCAGGGATGACAGGAGCCGTTACCTCCGGCATAGCGAACGGAAGGTTCTGCGTGTACTTCTTGTAAGGGTTCTCCGCATTGGCGCTCATTACAATCGCCAACGCCGCAACTGCGAAACTTAAAATTCTTTTCTTCATACTAATCTCTGGTTTTAGTTTTATCATTAGTTTTTAAATCCTTTCTCTTGCGTTATTCCTCCTCCGCCTGAATCTCCGCCAACGGAATCATGACAAAGTCCCTTTGCGCCATCAGCGGGTGCGGTATCTTCAAGTCCGGCTCATCCACCGTCAGGTCATCGTAGAGCAGAATGTCTATGTCGATGGTGCGGTCGGCGTAGATGGGTGCTTCCGGGGCAGGGGGGATAAAGGTCTTTCTCGTGCGCCATAATACCCGCTCTATCAGTTGGGTCTCCTCCAATACCTCGCGCGGCGATAGTTCCGTCTTACAGAGTACGACACCGTTGAGAAACCTGTTCTCCGACTCAAAGCCCCACGGCTCCGTCTCTATCAGCGTGGATTGGCGGAGCACTGCTCCCACCCGCCTGCCTATCAGCT
The DNA here is from genome assembly GCA_022511065.1 of Prevotella sp. GTDB lineage: Bacteria > Bacteroidota > Bacteroidia > Bacteroidales > Bacteroidaceae > Prevotella. The sequence goes on along the minus strand of JAFLSG010000020.1, from coordinate 14,616 downwards.
CCACGGCGCGGGAGATATTCTTCCGCCGGTCGCCGAGATTGGAGCCGAGACCCAGATACACCCGATGCTCAGTCATCGAGTATCAGCATTGCGTCACCGTAGCACCCGAACTTATAGCCGTGCTTCACGGCCCTCTTGTAGGCATCATATATCAGGTCGTAGCCTCCGAAGGAGCACTGCGTCATCATCATCGTTGATTCGGGATGGTAGAAGTTTGCCACCAGCGAATTGGTCATACCGAACTCATACGGCGGGAAGATGAACTTGTTTGTCCATCCCTCATACTCCTTCAGCATGCCATCCGTACCCACGGCGGTCTCCGTGGCGCGGGCTGTACTTACCCCGACGGCGCACACCTTGTGACCGGCTTTCTTCGTCCGATTCACAATCTCGCAAGCCTCTTTCGTCACGAACATCTGCTCCGACGACATCTTGTGCTTCGTCAAGTCCTCCACCTCGATGGCATCGAAATTACCTAATCCGCAATGGATGGTCACGAAGGCAAAGTTGATGCCGCGTATCTCCATGCGCTTCATCAGCTCTCGGCTGAAGTGAAGTCCTGTGGCAGGTGCAGTCACAGCACCCTCATTCTTCGCGTAAATGGTCTGGAAGGTCTCAATATCCTCAGGCACCGCCTCGCGATGGTCGATGATATAGCGGGGCAGCGGGGCGGAGCCTAAAGCGAACAGTTCGCGCTTGAACTCATCGTGCGGGCAGTCATAGAGGAAACGCAGCGTGCGGCCGCGGCTCGTGGTGTTGTCGATAACCTCTGCCACCATCGGACCGTCCTCCTCGAAAAACAACTTATTGCCGATGCGTATCTTGCGGGCAGGCTCCACGAGCACATCCCACAGGCGCAAGTCTTGGTTCAGCTCCCGGAGCAGAAACACCTCAATCTTGGCGTCCGTCTTCTCCTTCGTACCGTACAAACGGGCAGGGAACACCTTCGTATCGTTGAAGATAAACGTGTCGTCCTCATCAAAATAGTCGAGGATATTGCGGAAGTCGAGATACACGGGATTGCCTTCCTCATCCTTGAGGTCGTCGCCGTTCTCGTCCTTCTTGGTCATCTCGATGCGCTTGCTCTTGCGGTGTACCACCATCAGCCGGCACTCGTCGCGGTGAAAGGTTGGCTCCAATGCCACCAGCTCCTCCGGCAGTTTGAACTTAAATTGCGATAGTTTCATTATATATGTTCAGATTTACTGTGTTAATGCCTTTTCCATCCATGCGGGGAAATCCTCAAACGTGAGACAGTCTTCTATCCGCACATCGCCGAGTCGCGTCCGGCAAAGTGCCGTCAGGAACGCACCACTCCCCAACGCCTCACCGATGTCGCGGGCAAGGGAGCGTATGTAAGTGCCTTTCCCGCACACCACCCGTATCGACATCTGCATCCGCACGGGGTCAAAGTCCGTCAGCTCTATCTCGCTGATGTGAACGGGTTTCGCCGCCAAAGCCACATCCTCGCCCCGCCGTGCCATCTTGTAGGCACGATGCCCGTCAATCATACACGCCGAGTAAGCGGGCGGCACCTGCATGATATCCCCCACGAATTGCGGGAGCGTCTGCAGTATCAAGTCCTTTGTAATGTGGCGGATGGGATATGTAAAGTCCACCGTATGCTCACGGTCGTAGCTCGCAGTGGTCGCTCCCAACTGCAGCGTGGCGGTATATTCCTTATCGTGCAACTGCAGTGATTCTATCTGTTTCGTCGCCTTTCCCGTGCAGAGGATGAGCACCCCCGTGGCAAGCGGGTCGAGCGTTCCGGCATGCCCCATCTTCACCCGCTTCACCTTCAGCCGCTTCGACAGCACATAGCGGATATGCGCCAATGCCCCGAAACTGGACATCCGGTAAGGCTTATTGATGTAGATGAATGCACCGTCCTGAAAGTTCATTGAGCAAATTGATATATCAACACGGCAAGACCCACGAGGGCGCAGTAGATGCCGAAATAGAGCAACTTGCCTTTCTTCACGATATTAATCATCAGTTTGCAGGCGAAGCAGCCCGAAACGAAGGCGGCAATGAAGCCGACGCACAGCGAAGCCATCCCGATGTCACCCATCACAGCATCGCCCTTGGCGGCTTTCAGCACGTCGAGCAGTGCCTCACCGAGTATCGGCGGGATGACCATGAGGAATGAGAACTGCGCCAACCGCTCCTTCTTATTGCCGAGCAGCAAGCCCGTGGCAATCGTGCTGCCCGAGCGCGAAAGTCCCGGAAGCACGGCGCAGGCCTGCGCCAAACCGATGATGAAAGCGTCTTTTATCGAGAGATTCTCCTTGGCGCGGGGCTTGGCATAATAAGAGAAAGTCAGCACCACGGCCGTCAGGAGAAGCATCACGCCCACCACAAGCAGACCGGAGCCGAACGCCTCCTCCACCTGATCCTTGAAGAACACGCCCACGATGCCGATGGGAATCATCGACACGAGGATGTTCAGTGTATATTTCGTCTCGGCGTTCATCTCAAACTTGAACAGTCCTTTCAGAATCCAGTCTATCTCCTTCCAGAGGATGACCAGCGTGGAAAGCACGGTGGCCACGTGGACTGCCACGGTGAACATCAGGCTCTCCTCTCCATCAATGCCGAAGAAAGTGGAGATGATTGCCAAGTGACCGCTTGAGCTGACAGGCAGATATTCCGTCAGTCCCTGCACAAGTCCTAAAATCAATGCTTGTATCCAATCCATATCCTTACGCTTTTCGCTCTATCAATCTGCACTCACGACTTAGGCTTGCGCACCACGGCATAAATCATCGACACGAAACCAGCCAGACACACCACGGGCGCAACCTTGATGCGGCGCACGCTGAAGATGTCAGGCTCAAACGCTGTCTCTGTGGAGTTGGGACCCGTCATCAGCAGAAACCCGATAATCACGACAATCATTCCCACGGCGAGCAGGATGAAGTTCACCTTGTCAAACGCAAAATCTCTCTTGTCCATATCTTTCTTTTTCTTCTTTCGTTATTAAATCCTGTAAAGCTCACCCGCCGTCATCCGCAGGAACTTATTGACGGAAATGTAAGAGCATACCGCTGTGATGACGATGCCGAACAACAGCACAGCCGTTGCGGTGACGGCCAGTTCGCGCCATGTAATGATGGTGCGCACGTTTGGCTCATAGCGGTAGAGTCCCCACATGCAGCAGCCCAGCACGGCGATGGCTATCAGTGCGGCGACTACGCCCACTAACAATCCCTGCCGCATAAACGGCCTTCGGATGAATCCCCACGATGCGCCCACGAGCTTCATCGTGTGAATCAGGAAGCGGCTCGAATAGATACTCAGCCGCACCGTATTGTTAATCAGCGAGAATGACACGAAGGTAAGCAGCAAAGCCAATACGAGCAGCACCAGATTGACCTTACCGAGATTCCTGTTCACGCTGTCCATCAAATCCACCTGATAAGCCACATCAGCCACTTTCGGGTTTTTCCGCAGTTCGTCGGCTATCCACTGCAAGGAGTCACGGTTGGCGTAGTCTGATGCCAAGCGCACCTCCAACGTGGCAGGAAACGGGTTTGCCCCCAGGAATTCCGACGGGTCTGACCCCATCGCAAGCGTCTGTTCCTTCAGCGCCTGCTCGCGACTGATGTATTCGATGTCCTTCGCATAGGGGCGGTGACGAAGGTCACGGCGCAACTGCTTCGCGTCCTTCACGCTCACATCCTCGCTCAGCATCACCGTCACGGTCAGGTTTTCCCGCACCCACTGCGACAAGTTGCGCGATGTCTGCACCGAGAACACGACCAATCCAAGCAGCACAAGCACCATCGCCGTACTGATGCACAGCGTCACCAACTGCATGGCGCGACGGTTTCTTTCACGATTCCTGCGTCTCTTCATGACTTGCTTACGTACGTAAAAAACTGAATTCGGGTGCAAAGTTACACATTTTTTTGGAATGCCACAAAAAAAAGCGCAAATTCCAAGCGAAACGGATGAAGGCTGCATGCGGGTTGAATGGAGGCTTCAAACGCATCGTTTGGAGCCTCCAAACGGGTCGAATTCAGCCTTCAAACGGAGTGAATTCAGCGTGCATCCGAAATGACTGAGGGAAAAAAGAAATGGCAGACCGTTTGGTCTGCCATTATCCTTAATGCTGCATGGTGGGTATTACTTACCCATAATGCCTCGCCGAGTGCCTTCCAAGAACTCCACAATGATGCGCACCTCGGGGTCATCGGGCACCTGTGTCTTAATCTGATTGATTACGTCATGCACGCTCGTCTTACCGTGGAACAGCAGACGGTAGGCGTTGGCGATGTGCTTCTGCACTTTCTCTGAGATACCTGCATCGTTCATCATCGTGGTATTGGGACCGCCATACTCCAACGGCTGACCGCCGGCAATGATGAAGGGAGGCACGTCGCGGGAGAACGTGCAGCCTGCCATAACCAATGCCAAGCGCCCCACGCGGGTGTTGGCGTTCTGGATGACACTACTTGAGAAGATGGCACCGTCGCCGATTTCGCAGTCGCCGGCAATCTTCACGCCGTAGCCGAATACGCAGCCGTCGCCCACCACGGTGTCGTGACTGATGTGCGTACCCTCGAGCAGGAAGTTGTTGCTGCCGATGATGGTCTTGCCGTCAAGGTGCGTTCCGCGGTTGATGACCACGTTCTCGCGGATGACATTATTGTCGCCGATAACCACATACGACTTCTCTCCCTTGAACTCAAAGTCCTGCGGCAGGGCGGCAATCACGCTGCCCTGATGCACCTTGTTGTTCTTTCCCATACGCGTGCCGTTGCAGATGCTCACGAAGGGGAAGATGATGCAGTTGTCACCAATCTCCACATCGTCCTCTATATACACGAACGGGAATATCTTACAGTTGTCGCCGATTTTCGCCTTCGGGCTGATTTCGGCCTTTGGACTGATTTCACTTGCCATGATTCTTCAGTTTTTAAGGGTTACTTACTTCACGCCGCCTCCAAGCGCCTGATAGAGGTTCACGACTGCCTGCATCTTGTTGAAGTCGTCGGTCACCTTGGCAATCTCGGCATTGAGCAGGTTGCTCTGTGCGGAAATCACCTCCAAGTAGGTGGTATTGCTTGACGACTCCATGAGCATCTTGGTGTCCTCCACGTTCTGACGGAGCACTTTCACGCGCTGACCGTCGAACTCAGACTTCTCTGCGGCGGAGTTATACTGCACGAGGGCGTTACTCACCTCGCTGCCAGCCTTCAACACGGCGTTCTGCCACGTGTTGCTTGCCTGCTCATACTGCGCCTTTGCCACCTTCAGACCAGCCACCAACTGACCGTGCTGGAAGATGGGCTGCACAAGGCTACCCACGGCGGAGAGCAACCATTTACCGGGATTGATGACGGCAGAGCCTGCACTGTTGGTGAACATAGCCGTACCGCTGACCGAGATATTCGGATAGAAACGGCTGCGGGCGGTCTCTACATCATAGAAACACTGGGCGAGAGCCATCTCTGCAGCGTGCACATCAGCGCGGTTGTTCAGCAACTGCACGCCTACACCCGTGGACAATTCCTCGGGCAGACTCTGATTCTCGAACGTGCCGCGGGCGATGGTCTGCGCGGGTTGGCCGAGCAGCAGCGAGAGAGAGTTCTCTACCTCACGCACCTGACGGAGCAAATCCACTTTCTGCGACTTCACCGAGTAGTATGCAGCCTCAGCACTCTGCACAGCCGTGGAGCGATAACCCACGCGGTTGTCCTTCATGAACTGCATCTTTTCCCACGTTCCCTTTGTCAGCTCCTCCATATCTGCTACAATCTGCACCTGACGGTCAAGCATCAGCAGCGTGTAATAGAGGTTGGCAATGCCGGCAATGATATTGGTCTTTACCACCGTCTGATAGTCCTTCGTGGCTATCAGCTGCATCTGTGCCGAGCGCTTCACGCTGAGCAGGTTGCCAAAAAGATCAAGGTTCCAACTTGCCGTGACGGGCAACTGATAGGTCTGCGAAGCCTTCGAACCATCGAAAGAGGCAATCGTTCCCTGCGGTGTCAGCACGAGCGAGGGAAGGAAGGCGAGACGAGCCACCTTGAGTGCCTCATTGACCATCTTCACGTTGAGGGCAGCATTCAGCAGGTCGGGGTTGTTCTCCAATCCCTGTTCAATCAGTGCCTGCAACTGCGGGTCGGTGAACACCGAGCGCCAAGGCATATTGCCGAAGCTCATAGTGTCTGTCACTGCCAGCGTATCAGTCAGCGACACAGGGTCGCGAACGATACCCTCGGCATTGACATCGGGGCGCTCGTACTTATTGTAGAGTCCGCAGCTGCTCAGCAGCAACGCTGCGGACATAAAGATCATAATCCTTTTCATATTACTTCTCCAATTCATAATCAACGGGTTTCTTATGCGCATACTGGGTCAGTTCAGCACCCACCTCAAGGCTCTCCTCATCCTCGAACTTCAGCGGAGACAGTTTCTCCTGCAAGGTCTGGAAGATAACAAAGAGACCGGGAACGACGAACAACTGGCAGAGTGTACCGATAAGCATACCGCCCACGGCAGCCGCACCAAGCGTCTGGTTACCGTTCTTACCTACACCAGAGGCGAACATCATAGGCAACAGACCGATGACCATAGCCAACGATGTCATCAAGATAGGACGCAGACGGGCAGCAGAACCCAGGATGGCAGACCACGAAACGGCCATACCCAACCGGCGACGCTCCAATGCGAACTGGATAATCAGGATGGCATTCTTTGCCAACAGACCAATCAGCATAATGAGCGAGATCTGCATATAGATGTCGTTCGAGTGACCGAACAACTGCGTGAAGATGAATGCACCTGCAAGACCGAAAGGTACGGAAAGTACCACGGCCAACGGCAGGATGTAACTCTCATACTGTGCCGACAGAATCAGATAGATGAAGATGAAGCAGAGTATGAAGATGAGCGTCGTGGAGTTGCTGGATGCAGCCTCCGAGCGGGTCAGACCAGAATAGTCATAGGTGTAACCTGCGGGCAGCATCGTGGCAGCCACTTCCTCCACAGCCTTGATGGCCTCACCCGTTGAGTAGCCGTTAGCCACCGTAGCCGTCACGTTGATGGCGGTGAAGAGGTTGAAGCGGTTGATGTTTGACGGACCATAGACGCGCTCCAACTGGCAGAACTCCTGAATGGGAGACATACCTGCCGGTGTGCGTACATAGATGCTCGTCAGTGACTCCGGTGTCATACGAGTGTCGGGAGAACCCTGCACCATCACACGATAGAGTTTACCGTAGGCGTTGAAGTTAGAGGCGTACAGACCACCATAGTAGCCCTGCAAGGTGTAGAGCACCGTCTGCGGCGAGATGCCGGCCTGCTTACACTTGGCAACATCCACGTGAATCATATACTGCGGATAGTTCGGGTTATAGCTGGTCATAGCCATCTGAATCTCCGGGCGCTTGTTCAACTCTGCCAAATAACTTTGTACAACATCAAAGAACTTGGTCAGCTCACCACCCGTGCGGTCCTGCATCACCAATGATACACCCGAGTTGGCAGAGAAGCCAGGAATCATAGGCGGCGAGAATGCGAGGATGTTGGCATCCTTGATGTTCGCCGTCTTCAGATAAATCTGCGCCAGCACACCACTTGCATCGTAGGGATTCAGGAAGAACCGATAGATGCCATCGCCCTGCCACAGTCCCGAAATCTTCCACCAGAGACCTTTCTGACGCTCAGCAAACGGCTTCAGCTTGATGATGAACGTAGCCTGGTCAGAACCAGAACCGGCAATGAAGTTATAACCCTGAATCTGCTCGCGGCTCTGGATAGCGGGGTCGGATGCCAGGATGGAATCCACCTGATTGATAATCTGCCGCGTGCGAGCCACAGAAGTAGCAGGCGGCATAGAAATGGTACAGAACAGCGTACCCGTATCCTCGTCGGGCACAAGACCCGTCTTCGTGGTGCCCATCGTCACAGCAAGGATGACAACACCCACGATGACCGATACAATCATTGCCACAGGCTTGCGTACCAATCTTTCAACGCTGCCCTTATACTTGCCCAGCACCTTGTCGTATGCCGTATTGAATGCCAAGTGGAAACGGTCGATATGCGACATCTTACGTTCATGCCCATCCTTGTCGTGGGGCTTCAGGAAGATGGCACACAGCGCAGGCGACAGCGTCAAGGCGTTCAGCGCCGAGATAAAGATGCTGACAGCCATCGTCACACCGAACTCACGATAGAATGTACCGCTCGTACCACCGATGAACGACACAGGCACGAACACCGAAGCCATCACCAGCGTAATGGATATGATAGCACCCGAAATCTCGTTCATGGCATCAATGGAAGCCGTCAGCGACGACTTGTAGCCTTGGTCGAGTTTCGCGTGAACAGCCTCAACCACCACGATGGCATCATCCACCACGATGGCAATCGCCAACAGCAATGCCGACAATACCAAGAGGTTGATGGAGAATCCAAACACTTCGAGGAAGAAGAACGTACCTATCAATGACACGGGCACGGCAATCAGCGGGATAAGTGTCGAGCGCCAGTCTTGCAGGAACACGTAGATCACAAGGAACACCAGTACGAGCGTGAAGATAAGCGTGAACACAACCTCCTCGATTGATGCATAGAGGAACTCGGTCACATCGTAGTTAATCTTATACATCATACCCGGCGGGAACAACTTCGCCTGTTCTTCCAACTCAGCCTTCACGTCCTTGGCAATCTGGTTGGCGTTAGAACCTGCAATCTGCTGCACCATACCCATCACCGACGGGATGTTGTTGTTCTTCATCGATACCGAATACTGCAAGCCACCCAACTCAATGCGAGCCACGTCCTTCAGTTTCAGTGTCTGTCCGTCGCGGGTACTGGAGATGATGATATTACCGAATTCTTCTTCTGTCTTCAGACGACCCGTATAGCGCATCGCATACTCGTATGCCACGGGCGACTGCTCTCCGAACGTACCCGGGGCAGCCTCGATGTTCTGCTCAGCCAGCACAGCCGTGATGTCGGAAGGCATCAGGTTGTACTGCTTCATGATGTCGGGCTTCAGCCATACACGCATTGAGTAGGTCTTCACACCTGGCGACTGCACGTCACCCACACCCTGAATACGCTTGATGGCGGGCACGATGTTGATATTCGAGTAGTTCGTCAGGAACTCATCATCATAGCGGCCGTCGGAGGTCAGCGTGTACATCATCACCTGCGATGTCTGTCGCTTCATTACCGTCACACCAATCTGCGTAACCTCGGCAGGCAGCAGCGACTGCGCCTGCTGCACACGGTTCTGCACATTGACGGCACACATATCGGCATTCATACCCTGACGGAACAGGATGGAAATGCTACAAGAACCTGACGAGGCCGTGGAACTCATATAGTCCATGCCTTCCACACCGTTGATACTTTCCTCCAACGGTGCAAGCACGGAGTTCTTCATTGTCTCGGCATCCGCACCGGGATAACTGGTGAAAACCACCACGGTAGGCGGTGCGATGTCTGGATACTGCTCAATAGGCAGCGTGGCCAGACCGATGAAGCCCAAGATGACGATGACGATGGAGATCACCGTCGAAAGCACTGGGCGTTTGATAAAATTCGTAAAAGTCATATCTCTTTTATGTCTTCTATGTCAGTTCTTACCCTTATTTCTTCATCGCAGAGACGATGTCGCCGGCACTCATCTCCTTGGCCTGCTCGTCAATCTTCTGCTGATACCTCTCTGGCGTGATGGGCACAATCTCCATCTGGTCGTTCAGCTTCGTGATACCGTTGGTCACGTACTTGTCACCCACCTTCAGGCCTTCGGTCACAACGTAGTTGTTGCCGTCGTTCTGCGGAGCCACCTTGATTTCCGTATATTGCACCTTGTTGCCCTCACCCAGCGTGTAGATGAACTTCTTGTTCTGCACCTCCATCACGCAAGCCTGTGGAACCACAATGGCTGCCGTGTCGGCACGCGGGATGATGATGGCACCAGAACCTCCACTCTTCAACAGCTTCTCGGGATTGGGGAACACGGCAATCATCTGCACGCTACCCGTGGCAGCATCGATGACACCGCTCACCTTCGTCACCTTACCCTCGTGATTGTAGAGCGTACCATCTACCAACTGCAGATTTACCGCCGGCATCGCATCTACGGCTGCCGTGAGGCTGCCCGATGTCTTGCCCATATCCAAAACGTCCTTCTCTGTCATGGAAAAATACACTTCCATCGAACTGATATTAGACACGGTAGTCAGCGTATTGGCGGCACTTACCAGCGCGCCCACCTTGTAAGGCAGCGTACCAACCACACCGTTCGACGGGCTTTTCACATAGCAATAGCTCAGGGCCTCCTTGGCGGAAGCAAGCGATGCCTGTGCCTGCGCGAGGGCAGCCTTGGCACTCTCATAGCTGTTGGTAGCCGACTGGAGTTCAAAGTCACCGATTACGCTGTTCTCGTGCAGCTTCTGTGAGTTCTCGTATGCAAGTTTCGCCGTGTTGCACTGTGCCGTTGCTGTGTTCACCGCAGCCTGTGCCTGGCGCACCTGTGCCTGATAGGTCACGTTGTCAAGCACGAACAAAACCTGTCCTGCGCTCACCGTCTGACCTTCCTTCACATTCACCTGCGTGATGAAACCCTGAACCTTCGGATGAATCTCCACATCCTGCACGCCACGGATGATGGCGGGATAGGTAGTCTCCATCGTCGTGCTCTGTTCACCGACGGTGGCCACGGGATACTCGTTGTCGCCGAAATTAGGGCGACCGCCGCCTCCACCGCATGATGACATCAGCACTGCGGCGGCTGCAATCAGCAAAAAGTTGTTCTTTTTCATACCTTATTATATTTATTTATCCATTTATAATTCATCTGCTATCACCTCAAAGAAAGCATGTAGAAAACTAAAAACAATCTCTAAAGTTTTCGTTTGGCTTGCAAAGTTACTAAATAATTAGGTAAGCCCGTCATAGCCTTACCATATTTTTAACAAAGTTTATCTAACCTTTGCCCTTTTTTAAAGTTTGATGTAAATCTTTCTGCGGTAAAGCACATACCCTATCGCAAAATTCAGCAGCACGAAGCAAACGGCATACGCAAGCGACGCAAACTTGGGCTGACTAATCAGGCTATGGATGCCGCCATACACCGCCCCTGAAACACCGAGGAAACCGAGCAAGACGGCAAACAATTCGCTCGACACGTAGAGCGCGAGGGCATTGACTCCGAAGATGCGGAAGAACGTGGTCCACGATTGCTTCCCACGGATGTCGATGACATACATCAGCAACGCCTGAAGCAGGGCGGCAAGTCCGCAGGTGACGAGCGCATACGAAGGACTCCACACAGGTTTGTTGATAGGCAATCCATAGGAGAGCAGATAGCCGCTGACCAACAGCACCGTACCCGCTACAAAGAGCGACATCACCTTTTGTTCGATAGTCGTTCCGCACGCAATCAGCCGTCCGCAATAGAAACCTATCATCACATGGGCGATGGATGAAATCGTGCCTAACAGGCCCTCTGGGTCGATGACCCCGTAGTGATACAGGTGGTCGTAGCCGAAGAGTGCCAAATCCACCTGCGCGAGGATGTTTATACTGGCATCGTATGCATAGCCGTTGCCAAGCAGCAGAATAAGACTGTAGATAGCCAACAAGCAGCCGGCAACGGGCAGCGTATAACGATGATTGCCATACAGCGCAAAGAGCGACACGGCGCAATAGCAGAGGGCGATGCGCTGCAAGACTGCCCAGATGCGCAGATGGGCGAAACCGAAATCGCCCCACAGGGCATTGTCTATCCAGTGGATGCCCAACCCTATCAGAAAGAGGAGCACCGTGCGCCGCAGCACTTTCACCACCACCTCACGCGACGGCTTGAAGTCAAACTTTGCCAACGACAGATAGCACGACACGCCCACGATGAACATAAAGAAGGGGAACACCAAGTCGCACGGTGTCAGTCCGTTCCACTCCGAGTGCGTCAGCATCTCGAACGACTCGCCCCAGCCGTTGTTCACCAATACCATCCCCGCCACGGTGATACCCCGCAGGATGTCAAGGGATAGCAAGCGTGTACGCTTCGTCTCCATCTTATATGATATTCCTTTTCAGTCCTTTATCAGTCCCATCTCGCGCGCCTTCTCCATCAGCAGCTGCAGCAGCGGCTCGCGCTCGTTCTCCACACGGTTGTCAAGCACCGCGTCCTTCAGATACTGCTTCAGTTCGCCCACTTCCTTGCTCGGCGGCAAATGGAACATCTCCATGATCTCGTTACCGTCTATCACGGGCTGCAGCAATCGCTTGTAGTCCTTTTCCTCCAAGTCGGCAAGTTTCTCCCGCACCATGCGGAAGTTTTCGAGAAACATCTTCTTGCGCCCCTCGTTCCGTGAGGTGATGTCTGCCTCGCAGAGCGTCATCAGGTCGTCGATGTCCTCGCCCGCATCGTTCATCAGCCGCCTCACGGCACTGTCCGTCACCTCGTCATCGGCGATGGCAATCGGCCGCATGTGCAAATCCACGAGTTTCTGCACGTACTTCATCTTCATATCCATCGGCAGCATCAGCCGGCGGAATATCTGAGGCACCATCTTCGCCCCCGTCATGTTGTGGTTGTGGAAAGTCCACCCCACGGCGGCATCCCAGCGTTTCGATTTCGTCTTGCCGATGTCGTGCATCAGTGCCGCCCACCGCAACCAAAGGTTGTCCGACTTCCGTGCCACGTTGTCAAGCACCTCGAGCGTGTGGTAGAAGTTGTTCTTGTGCGCCCTTCCGTTGCGCTGCTCCACGATGTCGAGCGCAGCCAGTTCCGGCAGTATGAGATTCAGCAGACCGCAGCGCTGCAAATCCACGAAGCCACGGCTCGGCAGAGGCGAGAGGATGATCTTGTTCAGTTCGTCCTTGATACGCTCGCCGCTGACAATCTTGATTCTGTCCGCCATCCGCTCCAAAGCCTCAAACGTCTCTTCCTCTATCTGGAAATTCAGTTGCGTGGCAAACCTCACGCAGCGCATCATACGCAGCGGGTCGTCGGAGAATGTCACGCCCGGCTCGAGCGGTGTGGCGATGATGCCGTCCTCCAAGTCGGCAAGCCCGTTGAACGGATCTACCAACTCGCCAAACCTGTCCTTGTTCAGGCAGATGGCCATTGCGTTGATGGTGAAGTCGCGGCGGTTCTGGTCGTCCTCTAACGTGCCGTCCTCCACCACGGGCTTCCGTGAGTCGTGGCTGTAGCTCTCCTTGCGCGCCCCCACGAACTCAACCTCATACTCCGTGCCCTTGTTGCGGAACTTCACCTGCGCCGTGCCGAAGTTGCGGAACACGCTGAGTCGTGCCTTCCTGCCGAGCATCCGTTTCAGTTCCGAAGCCACCTCGATGCCGCTCCCCACGACCACCACGTCGATGTCGTTCGATGGCCGCTCGAGGAATATGTCGCGCACGTAGCCTCCCACCACGTAGCAGTCCACGCCAAGCCCGTCAGCCGCCTCTCCGATTTGGCGGAAAATCTCCTGATTCAGTATCTCTGCCAGTTCTTCGTCAGAATACAGTTTCATTGGTCATTTCTTTATTGTGGCGCAAAGTTAGTGATTTTTTCCCACTTTGCGCACAAATCCGCCGCCTTTTACTCTCTTGTATCGAAAATAATTCCTACCTTTGCATCGAAATGAGCAACATTAAAACGTGATATGAACATCTTCCAGTCAATCCGAATCATTCCCGTGGCATTCGTCGCCACGATTTTCACAGCCTGCGGCAACGACGCGCAGCGGCAGGCGGAAGACTTGCTGCGCGAGGCAAGCGAGCGCATCGAGCAAGGAGCATTCACCGAGGCACGGGCAGCCATCGACTCCCTGCGGCGTACATACCCCGAACTCGTGGAGGTGCGGCGCAAGGCACTCAGGCTTCATCAGGAACTGGAACTGAAACGGGCGCAGATATCGCTGGCATCCACCGACAGCCTGCTGCAGATAGCCAATCGCGAGTACGAGGCACTGCAAACGAAGGTGGAGCAAGACAAGGCTGCCCTGCGTACCACGCCCGAAGAACTGACGCTGCTGACGAAGACCCGAATCTGGCGCGACTCGCTCCGCACGCAGTTCGAGGTGCTTGGTGCCAAAATCCGCTACATACGGCAGAAGCAAAAGGAATGACCGGGCTAAATGTTATATTTTCCTAACAAATCTTATCTGAGAGGGGAAATTGGCAAAAAAGCATTAACTTTGTAGCGTCCAATGCAGAATGCTAAACAAACGAGGCTGGACACAAGACAAAAGCAGAACACCAAAGCAATACACTAAATAGTATCAACAATAAAAAAACTGATCATGAAACAAAACAAAAAAATGCGTCTTTCGGCCATCGCAGCCGTTTTACCAATCATTTCTGCAAGTGTATTTGCAGTCCTTTCGGTCTGCTCGTGTCAGAACCAGCCGCAGGGGCAGGGTCAGGATCAAGACCAGCCCATGACCATCAAACAGGTATTGGAGCAGCGTCACTCCATACGCACTTATGCGGAGGACAAAGCCGTCAGCGAGGAGACGGTGATGGACATCCTCTGGGCAGCAAACGGCGTGACGCGCGAGGACGGGCGGCGAACCGCTCCATCAGCCATCAACGCACAGGACATCGACCTCTATGTCTGCACGGCAGAGGGTGTCTCCA
>JAFLSG010000002.1 GCA_022511065.1 Prevotella sp. | reverse complement strand
GCAACAATGCAACAATGCAACAAAATCCGTGCTCCGACAGGTGCTTAATGTAGCAAAGTAGCAATGTAACAAAGTGACATCGAGTGACATCGTGAGTGACATAAAGTGACATCGGGTGACATGGAGTGACATGAAGTAACCAGAATGCTCCTTGTTCGGATAAAGTGTATTTTTATTGCAATAATATGCCTTTTTATGGTGCGGGGAGAGTAGAATAAGTCTGCGTGGGGGTGTGCGGGTGCGAAAAGAGGGGGGTATTTTCTGCTATTAACAGATTTTAACACTGTGAAGAGTGGCGGATTTGCAATTGAGCGGATTTCGTATTATCTTTGCCCCCGCAAACTCCATCGCACCCGCAACCACCATTGCATAGGCGAACAGCTTTGCACACGCAAAACATCTCCCCCACTCCCCAGAGGCTTGCCTCTGTCAAACATATAACCCAAGCGCTCCTTGACTTGCTGATACAAAAACTCCAAAGCCTAATATTCCGACGATGCCCCTATAGCAAGGGACAAATCTGATATTCAATATAATTTCAGCAAAATAGTTATGATGAAAAGATATTTATTGATATATTTGCAGACGAATATAGAGACGCAGCGAATGGGCATAGGAGCTACGACAGACGGTCACTATATTCAAATAGGGGAGCAAAAAACTCCCCTATACTGTAAATAACCTGCGATTTTATGGTAACTGCTATGGGGCTTACCCCTCAAAAGCACCGTCAGTCCTCCAACGGCGCGCTCTTCAGCTGCTCCAATGCCCGGCAAAGCTGGTCGGGACACGATGTGCCCTTCATGCCGCAACGGACACCATCGACCTTGCGGATGACATCGTCTATCTTCATGCCGCGCACGAGCTGGCTAAGCCCTTGCAGATTTCCGTTGCAGCCACCCATGAAAAACACCTGCTGAATCACGTCGTTCTCATCGGCAGTCACATCGATGACCTGCGAGCATGTGCCCTTCGTGGCGTATTGAATGTGCTTCGTTGCCATGGCGCGCCTCCTTACTCAGCAGACTCCTCGGGCTTCATGTTGGTATAGACCGTCTGGACGTCATCGAAGTCCTCAAGCTTCTCCACCATCTTGTCGATAGTCTCGCGCTGCTCAGGAGTAACCTCCTTCAGGTCGTTAGGGATGCGGGTGAACTCAGCACCGGTCACCTCAAAGCCGTTCTCCTCCAAGTGCTTCTGGATAGCGCCGAAGGAAGAGGGGTCGCCGTAGATGGTCACGCTGTTCTCTTCCTCGTCCTCGTCGAACTCATCCTCCACGCCGTAGTCTATCAGGTCGAGAATCATCTCGTCCATATCCAGCCCGTCCTTCTTCTTGAAGGTGAACACCGACTTGTGGTCGAAGAGGAACGAAAGCGAGCCTTGCGTGCCGAGGTTGCCGTTGAACTTGTTGAACACCGAGCGAACATCGCCCACGGTGCGGGTGGTGTTGTCGGTCAGCGTCTCCACGAAGATGGCGATGCCGTGAGGGCCATATCCCTCGTAGGTCACTTCCTTGTAGTCGCTCTGGTCCTTACCCATCGCGTTCTTGATGGCGCGCTCGATGTTATCCTTCGGCATGTTCTCGCGCTTGGCGTTGGCGATGATGGCGCGAAGGGCGGGGTTCATGTCCGGCTCCGGGCCTCCGGCCTTCACGGCGATTGCGATTTGCTTACCAATCTTTGTAAATGTCTTGGCCATGTGGCCCCATCGCTTCAGCTTTGCCGCCTTGCGATATTCAAATGCTCTTCCCATTGGATTTTACTATTTTATATTTTTATTGATTATCTTAATTCCGCGTTGAGTTGCTTCTTCAGGTTCTGAATCAGCTTCTGCATGATGGCGTCTATCTGCTTGTCGCCCATCGTCTTCTCCTCGTCCTGAAGGATGAAGTTCACGGCGTAGCTCTTCTTGCCTTCGGGCAGCTTGTCGCCCTCATAGACATCGAACAGCTCTACTTTCTTCAACAGCCGCTTCTCCGTCTGGCGGGCTATCTGTTCAATCTGAGCGAACTCCACGCCGTTGTCCACCAGCAGCGCCAGGTCGCGGCTTACTGACGGGAACTTCGGTATCTCGGTATAGAGAATCTCGTTCTTCTTCGTCGCCTTCATCAGCTGTGTCCAATTCAACTCGGCGTAATAGACGGGGTTGTCAAGTCCGAATTGCTTCTGGAGCTTCTTCGTGATGATGCCCAGTTCTATCAGCGTCTTGCCGCCCCGGTTCTCGTAGGTCAGTCCGTTGGAGAAGATATCGTTCTCCGACTTCTTGCGCACTACCATGCCCGGCTTCAGTCCGATGCGCTTCAGGATGTTCTCCACGTATGCACTCAGCTCGAAGAAAGACGAATCCTCGTTCTGATGCGCCCACGAGCCTTCCACGCGCTTGCCCGTCACCCATAGTCCGAGATGGTATTGCTCGCGGTAGGCCTGCATCGGGTTCTCATCGTTCTGCTTCTCGGGAGAGAAGTGATATACGTTGCCGAACTCGAAGAAGCGCAGGTTCTGGCGCTTGCGGTTCACGTTGTGCTGTATGCTCTCCAAGCCACCAAACAGCAATGTCTGGCGCATCACGTTCAAGTCCGTGGATAGCGGATTCATAATCTTCACCGAGTTCTGCTCGGGATAGGCATTGCGCTCCGCATAGTATGCGCCCTTGGTGAGCGAGTTGTTGAGAATCTCGTTGAAACCGCTGCCAACTAACTGCTCGCTGACGAGATTAGCCAGCTTCTGCTTCCTATCCTCATCGCCCTTGATGACGAGGCACCCCTTCAGCTGCGAGGGAATCTCCACATTATTATATCCATAGATGCGCAGAATGTCTTCCACGACATCGCAAGGACGCTGAACATCCACGCGATAGGCGGGAATCTCCAAGCGTAGTCCCTGCTCGTTCTCGTCCAGAATCTGCATATCCAACGACAGGCAGATAGAACGCAAGGTCACACTATCTATCTCCTTGCCGATGAGCGAGTGAACGTAGTCGTATTTCAAATCCACCACCGCATTGGGAATCGGGTTGGGATATACGTCGCAGATTTCCATCGACACCTTACCGCCCGCCAACTCCTTACAAAGGATAGCCGCCTGCTTCAGCGCATAGACGGTGCCATTGGGGTCGATACCACGCTCGAAACGGAAGGAAGCATCGGTGGAGAGACCGTGACGGCGGGCACTCTTGCGAATCCAGGTAGGATGGAAGTAAGCACTCTCCAGCACTACGCTCTTCGTCGTCTCGTATGTTCCGCTACCCTTGCCTCCGAACACACCGGCGATGCACATGGCATCCTCCTCATTGCAGATGGCGAGATCGCGGTCGGACAATGTATGCTCCACGCCGTCGAGCGTCACGAATTTCGTGCCTTCAGGCTGCGTCTTCACCACAATCTTATGCCCCTTCACCATATCCGCGTCAAACGTGTGCAAAGGCTGTCCGTATGCCAGCATGATGTAGTTCGTGATGTCCACGATGTTATTGATGGGGCGCAGGCCGACGGTGGTCAGCTTGTTCTTCAACCAATCTGGCGACTCCTTCACTTCACAATCCGTGATGCTCACGCAAGCATAGCGCCTGCAAGCCTCCTCATTCTCTATCACCACCTCGATGGGCAGGTCGTTGTTATCCACCTTGAAGCCTTCACAATCGGGACGATGCAGAGAGGTCTCATAGCCATTCTGCTTCAGCCACGCATACAGATCGCGCGCCACACCCCAATGGCTCAGCGCATCGGCTCGGTTGGCCGTGATGTCCACCTCAATGAGCCAGTCGCTCTCCAAGTGGTAATACTCCGCGGCAGGTGTGCCCACCACGGCATCGTCAGGCAGCACGATGATACCGTCATGGCTCGTACCCACGCCGATTTCATCCTCTGCGCATATCATACCGCACGACTCCACGCCGCGCAACTTCGATTTCTTAATCTGAAATTCCTTGTCGCCGTCGTAGAGCACGCACCCGAGGTCGGCAACAATCACTTTCTGCCCTGCGGCAACATTGGGAGCACCGCACACAATCTGAGAAGGCTCGCCCTTACCCAAATCAACGGTCGTCACGTGCAGGTGGTCAGAGTCCGGGTGCATCTCGCACGTGAGCACCTTACCCACGTAAAGCCCCTTCAGACCGCCCTTGATACTCTGCACTTCCTCCAATGCCCCAACCTCCAAGCCTGTGGAGGTCAGCGCCTCGCATACCTGCTGCGGAGTCAGGTCGAAATCAACATATTCCCTTAACCATTTGTAGGATATATTCATTACACTGATTCTTTAGTAATTACTTGACTTTGAAATTTCAAGGTGCAAAGGTATTAAAAAAACACCATACACACAAACTTTTCCCTGTTTTTTCCTTTACGGACGCGATGCCCGTCAAGTCCGACTATGCCTGCATATATGCCGCACACATCTCCGCACACCTTTCCCCATCGACACCAGCCGACACGATTCCGCCCGCATAGCCTGCCCCCTCACCACAGGGGAACAATCCCTGAATGCGTATGTGCTGCAATGTATCCCTATCCCTCACGATGCGCACAGGACTGCTCGTGCGAGTCTCCACGGCTATCAGCACTGCCTCATTGGTCAGGAATCCGTGAGCGTTGCGCCCGAAGGTCTTGAATCCCTCTTGCAAACGTGTCGTAACCGCCTTCGGCAACCAGAAATGGAGCGGGCTTGACAATAGTCCCGGGGCATACGATGATTTGGGCAGGTCATAGCTCAGACGGCTATTCACGAAGTCTGCCATCCGTTGCGCAGGAGCCGTCTGCTTCATATTACCCTGTTGCCAGCACAACCTTTCCAACTCTTCCTGATACCGCATCACCTTCAGGGCATCATCGCCTTGAATATCCTCGGGGCGCGTCTCAACCACCATACCTGAATTGCTCCACGCCGTGCCACGGTTTGCGGGGCTCATACCATTCACCACAATCTGCTCTTTGTCTGTTGCCGCAGGTATCACAAAACCACCCGGACACATGCAGAACGAATAGACTCCACGCCCATCTACCTGCGTAACAAATGAGTATTCAGCAGCCGGAAGCCACCGCCCCCTGCCTTGCTTCGAGTGATATTGTATCTGGTCTATCAACTGAGACGGATGTTCCAATCGGACACCTACGGCGATACCCTTTGCCTCTATCTCAACCTTTGCTTCATGCAAGTATCTGTAAACATCTCGGGCAGAGTGACCTGTGGCAAGGATGACAGGACCTCTGAATGTGCGTTCTTGCCTATCAGATGCATCAGCAAAAGCCATTGCCTCCACACCTACCACCTTGTCGCTTTCCATTATAAGCCGCGTCATCTTCGTCTGAAAATGCACCTCGCCCCCGCAACTGATAATCGTATTCCGCATGGCTTCTATCACCTGCGGTAGTCTATCCGTACCGATATGCGGATGTGCATCGGCGAGGATTGCCGTGGATGCTCCATGCTGACAGAACACATTCAGAATCTTCTCCGTGTTGCCACGCTTCTTGCTCCGCGTGTAGAGCTTGCCGTCTGAATAGGCACCTGCCCCACCCTCGCCGAAACAATAGTTGCTCTCCGTATCCACTTTCTGCGTCTTGGTGATGTTCGCCAGGTCTTTCTTGCGCTCACGCACATTCTTACCCCGCTCAAGCACAATCGGGCGCAATCCGAGTTCTATCAGCCGAAGCGCGGCAAACAAGCCTCCGGGGCCTGCCCCCACGACAATCACTTGTGGCCGCCCCTCCACGTTTGGATAGTCCGTGCGCACATATTCGTCATTCGTAGGTTGCTCGTTTATATAGACCCTCACCGTCAGGTTCACGAATATCTGCCGATGACGCGCATCGATGCTCCGCTTCAGGATTCTGACACCGTATATCGTCCGTGCATCAATACCCCGCTCGTCGGCTATCCACTGCCTCAGCCTATCCTCTTGTGCCGCCACCTCAGGCAACACTCTTATCTGATATTCGTCAGTCATTACAAGTCGCCTTTCCGTGCCTTCTTCGCAAACTCAAACAATGCTACAGGCAGATGGCAGTAGCCCGTAGGATTCTTGTCAAGATAGTCCTGATGATACTCCTCGGCAGGGTAAAAGTTCTTCAGCGGCTCAATCTCCACCACAATCGGGTCAGCATATTGCCGCTGCTCATCTTCCAATACGCGGACGATGGTTGGCAGGTCGGCATCATCGGTATAGTAGATGCCTGTGCGATAGCGCGTTCCCTCGTCTTCTCCCTGCTTGTTCAGGCTTGTAGGGTCTATCGCCTTCATAAACATCTTTATCAGAAACTCCAGGTCTATCACCTCGTCGTCATACGCAATGCGCACCGTCTCGGCATAGCCCGTCGTGTCCGTATATACCTCTTTATAAGTAGGATTCTCCGTGTGCCCGTTAGCAAAACCCACCTCCGTCTGCTCCACGCCGGCCATCTGCTTGAAATAGTGCTCCGCACCCCAGAAGCATCCGCCTGCCAAATAAATCTCTTTTCTCATATTGTCTGTCTAACTTATTGTATTCACTCCGTCTTATTGCGAATAGGCTTGCTATTCTGGTGCAAAGATACGCATAAGCGGGCGAATCCCTATCAATTTAACGGTATTTTTCGCACGCTTTGCAACTTTTCTCATTTTCGCCGCGTCAAATATATAGAAACAATAAAATCTGATTCGTATGATAAGAAGCAACTTTAGCATGATAAAGAGCATGATTAGCGTGACAAGATTACTGGTTATTTCACTAACATGGCTCACTACGGTGAGTGCCGTGGCACAAAGTGACAACGTGACGACCCTCAACGGGAGAATCATCGACGAGGATGACCACCCGATGGCATTCGCCAACATCATCCTACTCGCGAGGGCAGACTCGTCTTTTCTTCAAGGAGTCATATCCGCAGAAGACGGCACCTTCACGATGCCAGATGCCGAGACTGATGCCATATTGAGGATATCAAGCGTCGGCTATATCACAAGGCACATTGACTACCACGGCGGGCGCATGGGCGACATCAGGATGCAGGCCGACAATCAAGTGATAGGCGAAGTGGTGGTAAGGGGTGCCATCCCGTCCTACAAGATGACCGCCGAGGGAATCACGACCAACGTGGAGAATACGTTGCTAAGCAAGCTCGGCACGGCGGAGGACGTGTTGGGCAGAATACCGGGCATCGTCAGGAAGCAGGGAGGATTCGAGGTGTTCGGAAAGGGTGAGCCGCTTGTGTATATCAACGGGCGGCAGATGCGTGACGCTTCTGAACTTGACCGTCTGAAATCGGAGGACATCAAGAGCGTGGAGCTTATTACCGCCCCCGGTGCAAGATATGACGCAACGGTGAAGGCCGTCGTGAAGATACGCACCAAGGCGATGCAGGGCGAGGGTTTCGGATTCGATGTGCGCTCGTCTTACTATCAATCGGAGAATACTGACCTTACGGAGCAATTGGACTGGAACTACCGCCACAATCGGTTTGACGTGTTCGGGACTATTCAGTACACGCTCAATCAGACATGGTCGCACTCGCCCACGGTCACCACCGTGCAGACGGATACGCTTTGGGCGCAGAAGTTCGACCAAGGATATAACGCCAAAAACCAGGCGATACAAAACACCTTCGGCACGAACTATGCATTCAGCGACGAAAATTCCGCCGGACTTCGCTACACGCTCACCCTGCAACCCGACGGTCATCAAACGGCATGGCTCGCCAGCGATATCACCGCCAACGGAATCTACTTCGACCGCGTGAGCAACAATTATAGTCAGACAAGCCATCATCGCCCCTCGCATCTCTTGAATGCCTACTATCGGGGCAAGATTGGCAAGATGGGGATAGACTTTAATGCGGACTACCTATACAACCGCCAAAGCGACCGTTCAAACTACAACGAGCAGAGCGAGAGTAGCAGCGACCGTATTGTCACTTCTGAGAACAACATGCACAACGAGCTTTTCGCCGCGAAGCTCACCGCCGACTATCTTCTATACGGCGGTAGTCTGACAACAGGAGCGGAATACACGCAGACCCATCGTAACGACGACTATATCAATCCAGAACAATACGTACCAACCTCATTTACAGAGTTAAAGGAGTCGCACACTGCAGCATTTGTGGAATATGCCCGTCAGTTGGTTTTCGGGCGTTTGACGGCAGGGCTACGCTATGAGTGGGTGGACTTCAACTATTATGAAAACGATATGCGTCTCGACGCTCAAAGTCGCTCATTCGGCAATCTGTTTCC
Organism: Prevotella sp.; assembly: GCA_022511065.1. Lineage (GTDB taxonomy): Bacteria > Bacteroidota > Bacteroidia > Bacteroidales > Bacteroidaceae > Prevotella. The sequence goes on along the minus strand of JAFLSG010000002.1, from coordinate 90,784 downwards.
TAATCTCTCATTCGGTACGCAGATTGGTAAGGTGCAGATGCAAGCAGGCTATGCCGCCAGAACTCGCCGCCCCTCTTACCGGCAACTGAGCAATAACGTGCTCTATGGCAACCGTTTCCTGATGCAGTCAGGTAATCCCTTTCTGAAACACGAATATATCCACGACCTCTCCCTTACGGGTACATGGAAGTTTCTGCAAGCCTCCGTTGGCTATACCGACCGCCGCGATGCCATCATCTTCTGGGCAGAGCAACAAGAAGGTAGTACCGCCGTCTCTCGCATCACCTACACGAACCTCCCCACCCTGAAGAGCATTTCGGCACAAGTGGCCGCCGCCCCCAAGTTTGGCGCATGGTCGCCGCAAGTGAGTGCATCGGTAAGAAAGCAATGGTTGACGCTCGACACGGAAATTGCCACCTATAGGATGAACAAGCCCGTATGGCAATTCGGTTTCAGCAACATCTTCGATTGCGGGCACGGATGGACGGCATCTGCCGACGGATGGATGCTGACGAAAGGTCATGAGGAAAACAACCGTTTCACAAGAAACTTCGGGGCGGTGAACATCGGTCTCACCAAGTCCATGCTAAAAGATTGCCTATCCATCCAATTGCAGGGTACTGACATCTTCCATACCGTGAAGTCAGCCAACGATTTATATGCCGGGCGAATGCATACGGCGCAATCAAGCGAATACGATAGTCGGCAGTTCGTGCTAACCCTCCGCTACAAGTTCAACACCACGCGAAGCAAATACAAAGGAACGGGTGCGGGCAATGCAGAGAAGAATCGTCTGTAAAATGGCCAAGCCGCTCCAATAAAGCGAAATTTATGCTCCATAGAGTTGGTTGTTTGCGTAAATACATGTATCTTTGTAGCAGAAAATCCAAAACAGTCACATCAAAAGCTGTATGAACCTGAAACGACAACTCATCATGGCAATGGCTTGCATGGCCGTTCTTGTATCAAGTGCCCAGAATCTGCGTGAAACAACCCGCTTGGACGAGGGGTGGAAATTCGCCTTCGGTAATGCCGCGGATCCTGTAAAGGACTTCGGTAACGGTACGGAGTATTTCAACTATCTGACCAAGGCGAACTCTATCCACAACGAGGGGCCTTATGTGCAGAAGTTTGACGACTCGGCTTGGCAAGAGGTTAAGATTCCTCACGACTGGGTGACAACGCTTCCTTATGCGCCCGAGGCAAGTCATTCGCATGGCTACAAGACCGTGGGCTACAAATATCCAGAAACGAGCGTAGGGTGGTATCGCAAGGTTATCCGCATTGGCGAGGAAGATTTGGGGAAGCATATCAGTCTGCGCTTCGACGGTATCTTCCGTAATGCAACCGTATGGTTCAACGGTTTCTACATGGGTACTGAGCCAAGCGGCTATGTATCACAGATATATGACGTGACGGAATACGTGAACTATGGCGGGGAGAATCTGATTTGCGTGCGTGCTGATGCTTCATTGGAAGAGGGTTGGTTCTATGAGGGCGCAGGCATCTATCGGGATGCTTGGTTGGTAAAGACCGCAGAAATAGCCGTGGCTCCATTCGGTACATTCGTCTATGCGGACATACAAGAGCCTTACGCTTCTGCGGCCATTCATGTTGAGACCGAGGTGAACAACAACTCACTGGCTGCTCGCAAGTGTGTGGTAAGCCAACGTTTGTTGGATGCTGACGGCAACGAGATAGGCAAGACGGACGGGGCTTCCCTGACACTGAAAGCGAAGGAAACAGCCGGATGCCATCAGCAAATGATGCTGAACAACCCGCATCTATGGAGCACCAATGACCCCTATTTATATAAGGTGCAGACTATCGTGACGGTAGATGGCATCGTGACCGACATATATGAGACCACCACCGGCATCCGTGACATCCGATTTGATGCAGACAAAGGTTTCTTGCTCAACGGGAAACAACTGAAGCTAAAGGGTGTGAATATGCACCAAGACCATGCCGGAGTAGGTGCAGCAATACCCGAGGCACTGATGGCGTGGCGCATCAAGCGACTGAAGGAAATAGGTTGCAACGCCTACCGCTCATCTCACAATCCGATGACCCCTGTCCTGCTTGACATCTGCGACCGCGAGGGAATACTCGTCATCGATGAGAACCGCCTGACGGGCATCAACGAGGAACACATACGCCTGTTGGAGCGAATGATTAAGCGCGACAGAAACCATCCATCAGTTATCCTCTGGAGCAACGGTAACGAGGAATGGGGCATCGAGAACAACATACAAGGCACCCGACTCGCTGCTGCAATGCGCGAATATGCTCGTCTGTTTGATCCTACTCGTCCCTCTACCCTCGCCAATGCGGGAGGTTCGGAACTGATTAAAGGCAACGACATCATCGGCTATAACTACATTTCGCAGAACGATGTGGAGAACCGTCGCCGGCAGCACCCAGAATGGAAGGTTGTAGGCACGGAAGAATTTACTGGTTGCGGCACGCGAGGCATCTATTTCAATTCTCCTGACACACCAGGCCGTATGCGCTCGATGAACCTTGACGCAGAGAGTTATGGCGTTGAGAATGTAATAGAGCGCGGTTGGCGTTTCTATGCCGAGCATGACTGGGCGGCAGGTGCTTTCTTCTGGACAGGCTTCGACTATCGCGGAGAGCCTAACCCGCTGAAATATCCCGCCACGGATTCCGAGTTTGGCGTAATGGACTACTGCGGTTTCTGGAAAGATGAGGCGTGGTATCTGAAATCATGGTGGACAGATGACCCCACGCTGCATATCTTCCCCCATTGGAATCTGCAAGGTCATGAGGGTGAGCCTATCGAACTTTGGGCATACAGCAATTGCGATGAAGTGGAACTGACGGTAAACGGCAAGTCACTCGGCAAGCAGACGATGCCCCGCAACGGACATCTGAAATGGAATGCCGTCTATCAGCCGGGCAAGGTAGTGGCAACGGGTTACAAGAACGGAAAGCGCGTCATGACGCAGGTAATGGAGACCACCAAGCCTGCTTCTGCCATTCGCGCGACGACAGACCGAAAGCAGATTGATGCCGATGGGCGTGATGTGGCCGTCATCACCATCGAGATAATGGATGCAAAGGGGCGCATCGTGCCTGATGCCTGCCCGATGCTCGCATTCCAGTTGGAGGGTGATGGCAGCATCATCGGTGTTGGTAACGGCGACCCTTCTTACTTAAGTGCTGACCATCCAACCGACATCAACTGCAAAACCTTCCACATCCCCGCCTTCAACGGACTGGCACAGGTAATTGTGCAAAGTGGCCATACGGCAGGCACTCTCCGACTGAACTGCACAGCAAAAGGGTTGAAAGCCGGTAGTGTGGATATTGAATTGTCCGAATAGTTCCTATCACTCATTCCAATAGGACTTACGAGTCAAAGGAACGTCATCTTCACCCCTATAGATGACGTTTCTTTACCTCGTAGGAGATATTCCCACACCTCGTAGATGACGCTCGGACAAGCCATAGACATTACGCAAGTAATTTCCCCCTTACAACCAAATAATTTGCCTCCCATAACCAAGCAATTTGAATTCAACCTCCAAACGCATTGAATGGAGGCTGAATTCGAGACGTTTGGAGGCTTCAAACTACCCGAAAGCAGCCCTTCATATAAACTGAGTGTTGCGCCTAAACGAAATACAGGAAACTCACAAACTAAAAGAAAACGCTGCAACAATCTATTCTTCAGCGTATTACACGACCTTTTTAAATCGTGGATAAAAAAGAATCGGGCATGCACTTTTGGTATACCCGATTACTTGTCTCTTATAATTTGATTTGTGTTTGAAGGAGAATCAGAAGAACAGATAGCGGTTATCTACCACATTGGCCTTCTGATAAAGCTCCTGCATGAAGCGACCAGCAGCCTGTAGTGCCTGCTGAGAAAGCTGCTGCTCCATGAGCTTCTCGTCGAACTTAGCACCCTCGCGGTCGCTCTTCTTGAGCACCTGGAACAGATAAGCACCACCGTTACCCTTAACCATCTCCTGGCTGAACACACCTTGCTTAACAGCTGCCACAGCACCGGAGAGAGCCGGCTCACTGGCACCCGTAGCCTGTACGAATACGGGAGCGGAGAACGTAATCTGGCGAACAGAGTCGATACGTGCGCCTGCCTTCTCAGCAGCAGCGATGTCCTTCACGCCGGCATACTTAGTCTTAATCTGCTCAAACTTCTTATCGCGAATCACCTCCTGCGTCAGCATATCCTTCACACCATCGATGGAGCGATAGCCCACGGGATGAATCTTGGTCAGTGCAATCACGAGCAGGTTGTCGTTGTTACCGCACTCATAGAGCGGACTAACCTCGCCCTCCTTGGCATCGAAGATCCACTTCATTGCCTCGCGAGTAGCGCGGAGACCTGCTACGTTGTGCTCGGAGTTGAAGAGATCCTTGCGCTCCAATACGCGGAAACCGAACTTCTCTGCGTTCTTCTCAAGGTCTGCCACCGACTTGTTCTCGCTGACATACTGGCTGAACTTGTTGTAAGCCTCGGAATAAGTGTTCTTGGAGAAATCGATGGTGTGCTTCACCACAGCCACGTCATACTTATCCACGAATGCACGACGAGCAGTCACCTGGATGATGATGTTACCCTGTGTGAACTCAAGGTTCTTCAGTTCATTGACACCCAGCTCATTGATGGAGTTAAGGTAGTTCTTTGACTCCTCGTCCATTACGCTGGAATTCTCGTACATGGCAGAGGTAAGCCACTGCTTGATGCCCGTCTGACCATACTTCTGGGCAAGTGCCTCGAAGTCAGCACCACCCTTGAGAGCTGTATAGATGCTGTCAGCCAACTGATGAGCCTCCTCAAGCGTATTGCCGCCCACCTGAATCTGACGGTACTCGATGCTGTCTGGCATCTGCGTCTTGGAGAGCAGTTTGATGACATTGAGCGTATTGTCGAACTTCGTCTCAAACACCTTTGATGTCTCGCCTACTGACACAGAGTCAAGCATGGCAGCAATGTCGGTGGGATATGCACGCTTGGTGGCAGCAATGCCAGTGTAAGGGAACTGAGACTGCGCCTTACGAACCACCTCGGCAGGATTTGCACCGCTCTGCAGTTTGTTAGCCGCCTCACTCATCGTGGTCTCCAAAGCCTTGCGGTCAGCAGCGGATGCAACCACCTGGAAATCCACGTACTTAATGTCGCGGGTCTCAACGGTCTGCTTATACATCTCCTTCTGCTCGTTATACTTTGCCTTCAAATCAGCCTCGGTCACTTTCACGTCATTGTCGTTGATGGAAGCATAAGCCACAGAAGCAAGCTGAATGTCGCTCTCCTGGTTCTGTCCCTCGAAAGCCATCTTTGCAGAGATGGGATTGGAGAGGAGGCTGTTGGCAACGAGCGCCTGATATTTCTGGGCAAGCGCCGTTTGACGGAGCTGCTTCTCGATGAACTGCCAATACTTGTAGATGCGCTGATAAGACTCGCCAATCTGCGGGTTGTTGGCATTCTTCTTGTAGTCGGCAAGGAACTTCGTGAGCATCGTAACGTCGAAGCGTCCCGTCTGCTGATTCACGAAAGGCGACTGCAGGAGCATCGGGTTAGTACCCTCTTTCATGATGTTCTGCAATTCCTCGTCAGTGACGGTGAGACCAATCTTCGCAGTTTCATCTGCGATAATCTGCTCGTTCACGTAGGTGTTCCACACCTGATCCTTGATGCTGTTAAGCTCTTCTTCGGTGAAGTTGTCGCGTCCCTGCGTCATCTTGATGACCTCCTGATACTCATCAACGAGGTTTTGGAAGTCCTGCACGTTGATTTTGTTACCCAACACCTCACCAATCTGCTGACGCTGCTGGTTCTTGGTAGCTTCGCAAGAACGGAATGCCTCTTCAGCAATGAAGGCGAAGAGACCCAGACCGATGATGATCACCAGTGCGACGCCTCTCTTTCTGATTTTTCCTAATACTGCCATTTTATACTGTTTTTATTGTTATTATTCCTTATTAGATAATCGGGCGCAAAATTACAAAAAATGTCGGAAACAGCGAAATTTTTATGTAAAAAACCGCCTATCCGAGCACCTTTAGGCGCACCAGTTCTATTTTCGTTGCCGTATTCTTGACGATTTTGAACTCATAGTGACCGACTCTCACCACCTCGTTGAGTTTCGGGAATGCCTGGAACTCATGCAGAATAAGTCCGCCGAGCGTCATATACTCGTCACTCTCAGGCAGGTCGAGCGAGAACATTTCATTGACTTTTTCAATCTCCAAACGAGCGGAAAGCATATACTCATCGTCCGCCAACTGCTTCGCCACGTGGTTCGTATTGTCATGCTCATCCTCTATCTCGCCGGTTATCTCCTCCATAATGTCCTCCAACGAGACAAGTCCACCCGTTCCGCCGAACTCATCCACGACTATCGCAAGCGAGCGCTTTTGCTGCATCAGTGTCTTCATCAGCTTGGAGGCCAACATCGTCTCGGGGACGAAAGATATTTCGCGAATCAGCTGCCCATTGACCATCGAGCAAAGCGTGCTGTCAGGCTCTTTCAGGCGGAACATATCGCTGGAGTGGATATAGCCGATAATATGATCGATATCCTCATGATAGACTACAATCTTGCTATGTCCGCTTTCGATGAACGTCTGCTTGAGCTGCCCGATGGTGGCGGTATCCTCAACGGCATCTATCTCCGTGCGAGGCACCATGCAATCGCGTACTTTCGTCTCCGAGAAGTCAAGTGCATTCTGGAAAATACGCACCTCCTCTCCTATCTCGTCCTCGCTCTCGGCACTGTCAATGCTGCTCTGCACAAGATGGTCGAGATCCACGCGCGTGAACTCCTTATCAACACCTGTGTTTGCCATGCGGATGCCCACCAGCCATAGCAATCCTTTTGACAGCATCGTAGCAAAGCGGGAAATGGGGTAAAGCACGATATACCAGAAGAAGGCAGGGATGGCGAAGAAAGTCAGCATCACGTTGGGATTGCTCTTGAAGATTATCTTGGGCAGAAACTCACCCGTGAAGAGCACCACGATGGTGGAGAGCAATGTATCAGCCGTGACGCGCATCCCGTCGCTGAGCGACGCAAAGAGTGTCTCGTCGAATATCGCCGCAAAAAGGATGCCATAGATGACCAATGCGATGTTGTTGCCAACGAGCATCGTGGAAACAAAGTTGTGGGGATGCTGATAGAACACGCTTATCGCCTTCTGCGACAAGCCATTCTTCTCCCTATCCATCTCCGCTAAGAGACGGTTACTCGACACGAAAGCGATTTCCATGCCTGAGAAGAAGCCGCTGAAGAGCATCATCACAATCAGCCAGATTATCAGTGTAGTCATCTCTGTGGAGTTTTTGCGTGTTTGATTGTCTGAGGGCGCAGGATGGGTTTTGCCTCTTCAAGCGAATCGCCCACCTGAGGAGTCTCTTCCTCTTTCTTGTCGCCCGTCATATCCTCGCGAATGAACGAGCCTTTGGAGTTGCTGACCGTATAGTGAGTCATTCGCTCGTCACTTAGGAAATAAGTACCCTCCATCGTGCGCTCTGGAGTTGTCACTTTAGAGAACACATTGGAATACAACTCGTTCCGCATGCCGTCCCAATAGAGTTCCTCGCTCTCATAGACCAGTCCATTGACATTGCGGACACGAACGCGCCCACGAAGTTTCCAGAGTTTCTTCTGATCGAAATACCATGCGGTATCAGCCTGTATGTACGCCTCGACATGAAACTTCTCATCGAACTGTTCAAAGAAAATGCCTTTTTCAAAAGTCCAACATGACGGGTCGCGCATCGTATTCACATCCCACCGCTCGGTGACAATCTTGTACTTGATGACACCAGAGTCACTGATGAGCGTATTGACCCCGTAAGAGGTCATCATGGAAACAGAGTCGCGCTCATAGATGGCGGGAGCCGTATGCTCCTGTGCTTCCTCACAGGCTGCCACCGTCAGCAGCAGAGCAAGTGACAACAGCCCTACTCTACCTTCCACTTTGCGAACCATCTCTCGTTGAATGTCAGACCGATGTTGATGCGGAAAGTGTTTTCCGTAATCAGGTTGTCAGCAGAACGGTGCGCCCACTGGGCACTGACGTTGAGAACCGAGCGGTTGTTATAGACATTGGCAATCGGAATACCGAAACCAAGGCTCACGCTAAGTTCCTTTGGACCTTCCTGACCGTTTATATAATAATAAGGTGTGGTATAGCCCGCACCAATTCTGTAACGCACATGATTGACGAGCTTACGGCTAAGCGGATTGGGCATCCACTCGGCACCCACATTCATTTGATAGCGGTCTTTCAGCAGCCCGTCCTTCAAGGCGTAGCTCCCTTCGTTATAGTCGGGGTACGAGATGCTGCCCCATTTCTGCATCTGGAAATCAGCGCCAACGCGGAATTTCTGCAAATGATTATAAGACAAACCCACGCCGTATGAAGTCGGCAACTCTAATCCGTTGGAAATGGTAAACGTGGTGGAATCAGACTTGCTGATGGTAGAGTTGGTGCTGATGATGCGGCATGTCGGGTCAGCCTTCAACTTATGACCAGGGCTGAACGTAGCGCCGAGGATAATCGCGTCAGACTTGCCGATACGCTGCTCCCACTGAAGTCCCAGGTCGAGCTTATAGTTGCTCACGGAAGCAGAATATTGCTTGGAAAGCGAGTTGATGGCGGAAGAGCTGCTTGTTGTAACCTCCCTGTCGTAGTCACCCCAGAGATAAGCGATGTTGAATCCGAGGGAAAGAGGCTTGAACGGCCGCACACCCGCACCAAGGAAAAGCTGATGGAGTCCGCCTGTGCCTTGATAGGTGCTGGCTACCGCCGTCGCGGCATCAGGGAGAACAACTGAGGTGGAATACTTGTAACCCACGTTGGAATAAGGCAGCACACCAAAGGTAATACCCACATTGCGGAAAGCACGGAACATACCCACCACGTAGTCGAATCCACCACTTTTCCCGTTTAGCTTGACACCATTCTCATTGAAGTTGGTTATCTGACCCGAAAGACCTGCATCGAACACCATCGAAAGCGAGTCTGCGGCAGAATAGGAGGCTGGATTCAGCGGATTGACCTCATAGCCGCGACGCATAGCAATCCCCACCCCGTTCATTCCTTTATTGAAGCCCGTGCTTTGGTCCGTCAGGTCGCCTAACCCATATTGGCTATAGGGAGAGTTCGTTCCGCTCTGCGCAAAAGCCGTTGAAGTCATGGCCGACAGGATAAGACAGGCAAGAATCTTGTTCATATCGTTCTATAGAAATTATTATCAGCGTGCAAAATTATTGAAAAAAAACGAAATAATAGCACGGGAAGTGAAAAATATAAAGTAATTTTGCATCGTGAAACAATTAAAAAACATTTTTAGGACATTTTGTCTTTTCATCATAGGAATATTTGCTGCGACTCCCGCCCATGCAGACAAAGACGTGCATCTGGCGTACTTTGATTCCGTGGAGGTCAGTCTGCTGACATGCTCCCCCCATGAAGAGATTTATAGTCTATACGGCCATTCCGCCCTTCGCTGGCACGACCTTCACGCTGATGGTGCCCATGCCGGGGAAGACATCGCCTTCAACTGGGGAATATTCAATTTCAACAAACCCTTTTTCGTGCTCCGCTTCGTGTTCGGTTTGACCGACTATGAACTGGGAACGATTCCATACCCTTATTTTTGCTCCTACTATCAGCATTGGGGTAGCAGCGTAACGGAACAAGTATTGAATCTGACCAATGAGGAAAAGCAAAGGCTTCAAGAGGCACTCCGCACAAATCTCATGCCGGAGAACAGAATCTACCGCTATAATTTCTTTTATGACAACTGCTCAACACGCCCCCGGGATATTGTTGAAAAGTGCTTGAACGGAAAATTGGAATACGCTCAGCGAGAGGATGATAAGATAACTTACCGTGAGATGGTTCGCATCTGCACGCGCAACCATCCTTGGGCTGCATTTGGCAATGACATCCTATTAGGTGTAAAGGCTGATATGCCGACCACACTCCGCCAACAAGAGTTTTTGCCGGAGAACTTAATGTACGACTTTGACCATGCAACCATCTATACAGATGGTGCGTATCGCCCGCTTGTGAAAGACAGGCGGATGGCTGTGCTTCCCGGGGTGCAGGTCATAGAACAGGGATTTCCACTGACTCCCACAACGTGTGCTTGCATCCTGTTGGCATTGTCAATAGGCATTTGCATCATAGAATGGAAACGGGGAAAGACCTGTAAGTATTGGGATGTCGTGCTGATGCTGATGCAAGGATTAGCCGGCTGCATATTGTTCGCGATGTTATTCTCCCAACATCCCACCACCAACACCAATCTGCAGATTTTGCTGCTGAATCCCCTCCCCTTGTTGTTCATCCCTGCCATCATCCGAAGGAAAAAGACGCGGTGGTGGAATATCCTTGCCGCCATGGTCGCCTTGTTCTATCTTGGTGCTATTTGGCAGGACTATGCAGAGGGTATGATGATTGTGGCATTATGTTTGCTGAGTAGAACACTGATAAGATTAAAAGTCAAGAGTTGAGAAACAAGCACCTCTATATCACGCTGCTCGCCGTATTAGGATTCTATACGGAAATGGCAGGGCAAGACGCGGCTCGGCAGGCGCCACGACTGGTGGTGAATGTCATGATAGACCAGTTGCGCAGTGATTATTTGGAGGCGTTTGTCCCTCTCTACGGCGAGAATGGTTTCAAGCGCCTGCTCACCCAGGGGGCTGTCTATGAGAATGCCTCCTATCCTTTTGCGCCCACCGACCGTGCTTCTGCCATTTCGTCAGTCATGACAGGCACTACTCCCTATTATCACGGAATCATAGGCAGGCAATGGCTCAACAGGGAAACCTTGCGCCCCATCAACTGCACCGATGACCCAAAGCAGTTAGGAACGCCCGTCCCCACCCAGCTTGCCACCTCAACCATCGGCGATGAACTGAAGGTTGCGACCGACGGGAAAGCCAAGATATTCTCCATTGCTCCCTACTGCGATGCCGCGATACTTGCAGCCGGTCATGCGGCGGATGGTGCTATCTGGGAGGATGAGACAAGCGGGCGATGGACATCCTCTTCGTATTACTCGAATGAAAGTCCGAATTGGCTATTGTCTTTCAACGAGTTAAAGCGACCGAAAAGAAGAATCCGAAGCAAGAAGAATGCCGTCAAACCTTCCAAGAATGACGATATAACAGCATTGGCTTCCCTATGCGTGGAACAACAGGCATTGGGTGATGACGAAGTGACCGACTTGCTTTGCCTGACCTACCATGTCGGGCAATCCACCTCGGCAACGATGGCTGAATATCGACAGGAGATTCAGGATACCTATGTTCGGTTAGACCAAAATTTAGACAGCCTGCTGTCACGCATAGAGCGCAAGATAGGTGCAGACCGCGTGCTCTTCATGGTCACAGGTACGGGATATAGTGACGAGCCAAGCATTGACTACTCCAAATATCGAATCCCCACCGGCACATTCTACATCAACCGTACGGCCAACCTGCTGAATATGTATCTGGGTGCCCTCTGGGGACAAGCCCGCTATGTGGAAGCTTATTTCGGCAATCAGATATTCTTCAACCACCAGTTGTTGGAATCGAAGCGCATCACATTGACCGAAATCTCCCAGCGCGCACAAGAGTTCATCTCGCAGATGGCAGGGGTCAGGAACACCTACACCGGAATGCAGCTCTTGAGCGGCACCAATGAGCAGACGGCAAGACTGAGAAACGGGTTCAGCTTAGAGCGCAGCGGCGATATTCTTGTGGAGGTTGCCCCGGGATGGCATATCTGCAACGAAGACACGCCCCAAGCGGACTATCTATCGCAATTATCAGCCACCCCGTTCCCCATCATCCTATACGGGGTAAACGTGGAAGCAAGGCGCGTCTCCACACCCGTCACCATTGACCGCATCGCCCCCACTTTGGCACGTTCTATCCGCATCCGTGCCCCTAATGCATGCCCGTCAGAGCCATTGTTCTGACCATTTCTTTGGCAATTACAAATATTCTTTGTAATTTTGCAGCAATTTTATCAGCATAACCAGTAATTTTATCAGTATAACCAGTAATGTTATTATAACAACAATGAATTTTAATAAGATCTTGAAGTCGTTGTTTGGTGACAAGTCCACACGCGACATGAAACTCATCCAACCGCTTGTCGAGAAAGTGAAGGCTGTATCACCGCAAGTGGCACAATTAGACAACGACGCGCTGCGTGAGCGCACAAAGGCGATTCAAAAGCAAGTGCAGGGTGCAGCCACGGCGCAGAAGGCACAGATAGAAGAACTCAAGGCGACGATTGAAAGCACGCCCATCGATGAGCGCGCAGATATTTTCGCACAGATAGACAAGATTGAGAAGGAAGTGCTGGAAATCTATGAGAAGGCACTCGACGAGGTGATGCCTGAGGTGTTCGCCATTGTGAAAGAGACGGCACGCAGGTTTGCCGAGAATGAAGAGACGGTAGTAACCGCCACGGATTTTGACCGTGAGTTGGCTGCTGACCCACGAAAGGATTTTGTCACCATCGACGGCGACAAGGCAATCTATCACAACCATTGGACGGCGGGTGGCAATGACCTTAAGTGGGAGATGGTACATTATGACGTGCAGTTGTTTGGTGGTATCGTGCTCCATCAGGGAAAGATTGCGGAGATGGCGACGGGTGAAGGTAAGACGCTCGTGGCTACCCTGCCTGTGTTCCTCAATGCCTTGACGGGTAATGGTGTTCACGTGGTAACGGTGAACGACTACCTTGCCAAGCGTGACTCCGAGTGGATGGGTCCGCTCTATATGTTCCACGGACTGAGCGTGGATTGTATCGACAAGCATCAACCCAACTCTGAGGCTCGCCGCAGGGCTTATCAGGCAGACATCACCTTCGGAACTAACAACGAGTTTGGTTTCGACTATCTGCGTGATAATATGGCGATATCTTCTGCCGACCTCGTGCAGCGCAGCCATAACTATGCCATCGTCGATGAGGTGGACTCCGTATTGATTGACGATGCCCGTACACCGCTGATTATCTCTGGTCCCGTACCGAAGGGTGATGACCAGATGTTTGAGGAATATCAGCCGTTGGTAGAGAAGCTTGTGGGCGTTCAGCGCCAGCTTGCCACGCAATACCTTGCCGAGGCTAAGCAGATGATTGGCGACGGTAACAAACTCATTGAGGCTGGCAACAAGAAGGAAGGTCAGGAGAAGCTTGATGCGGGTTATTTGTCGCTCTATCGCTCTCATAAGGCGCTCCCGAAAAACAAGCCACTCATCAAGTATCTCTCCGAGGAGGGTATCAAGGCAGGTATGCTGAAGACGGAGGAGATTTATATGGAGAACAACAACCGTCGTATGCCCGAGGCTGTTGAACCACTTTATTTCGTGGTGGATGAAAAGTTAAACTCCTGCGATCTTACTGATAAAGGTACGGCATGGCTTGCCAAGCAGGTGAACGACAGTGAGTTGTTCGTATTGCCCGACATCACGTCAGAGTTGTCTGCATTGGAAGCAGAGACGGGACTGACAGACCAAGAGCGTTTGGACAAGAAAGATGAATTGCTCAATCACTATGCCGTGCAAAGTGAGCGCGTACACACCTTGCAGCAGTTGCTGAAGGCGTATTGTATGTTCAATAAGGACGATGAGTATGTAGTCATTGACGGCGAGGTGAAGATTGTGGATGAGCAGACTGGTCGTATCATGGATGGCCGCCGATGGAGCGATGGACTCCATCAAGCTGTGGAGGCAAAGGAACACGTAAAGGTGGAAGCAGCCACGCAGACATTTGCCACCATCACCCTGCAGAACTACTTCCGTATGTACCACAAGTTGGCAGGTATGACGGGTACGGCATCTACGGAGGCTGGTGAGTTCTGGGATATCTATAAACTTGATGTGGTGGAAATCCCCACCAACCGCCCTGTACTCCGTAATGACCAGGATGACCGTGTATATAAGACGGCGCGTGAGAAATATAACGCGGTAATCGACGAAATCGTGAAGATGCGCGAGAGTGGTCGCCCGACGCTTGTTGGTACGACCTCGGTTGAAATCTCCGAGTTGCTCTCGAAGATGCTTTCCATGCGTAAGATTCCGCATCAGGTGCTCAATGCCAAACTTCACCAAAAGGAGGCTGACATCGTTGCCTTGGCAGGTCAATCTACGAATGGTCTCGGAGCCGTAACCATCGCAACCAATATGGCTGGTCGTGGTACGGATATCAAGTTGTCGCCCGAAGTAAAGGCAGCAGGTGGTCTTGCCATCATCGGTACGGAGCGCCATGAGAGCCGTCGCGTGGATAGGCAGTTGCGTGGTCGTGCTGGTCGTCAGGGAGACCCGGGCTCGTCCGTATTCTATGTGTCGCTTGAAGATAAGTTGATGCGCCTCTTCGCTTCCGAGCGTATCGCATCGGTAATGGACCGCCTTGGATTCAAGGATGGTGAGATGATTGAAAGTCCGATGATCTCAAAGAGCATTGAGCGCGCGCAGAAGAAAGTGGAGGAAAACCACTTTGGTGTCCGCAAGCGCCTGATTGAATACGATGACGTGATGAACAAGCAGCGCACGGTCATCTACGAAAAGCGCCGTCACGCCCTGATGGGTGAGCGCATCGGTATGGACATCGCGAACATTATCTGGGATCGCGTGGTGAATATCATCGAGAACAACGACTATGATGGTTGCCGCGAGGAATTCCTGCATATTCTCTCCATGGAGGTGCCGTTCACAAGTGAGCAGTTTATGAGCGAACCGCGAGAGAAACTGACCGAAAACGCATTCCAGGCTGCCATTGAGAACTTCAACCGCCGCACGGAGCGCATACAGACGGTGGCACAACCCATCATTGCGCAAGTGTATGAGACCCAAGGCAGTCGCTTCGAGCGCATCATGGTGCCCATTACCGATGGTCGGAAGATGTATAACATCCCTTGCAACCTGAAAGAGGCATACGAGACGCAATCGAAGTCGGTAGTGAAGGAGTTCGAGAAGTCTATCTTACTCCACATCATCGATGACTCCTGGAAGGAGAATCTGCGTCAGCTCGACGAGTTGAAGCACTCCGTGCAGAATGCAAGTTACGAGCAGAAAGACCCGTTGCTCATCTTCAAACTGGAGAGTGCAAAGGTATGGGACGGCATGATTAACGAGATGTATAACCGCATCTGCTCCATCCTTACCCGTGCCCAGATACCTGAGGTGCAGCAACAAGAGGTGCAGGAGGCTGCTCCCGAACAGCGCACCCAGCGTCAGCAATACACAGAGAGTAAGCAGAACATCGGTGAGGAACAACTGACTGACCCGAACCAGGCTGCGGCAGCTCAGCAAGACACACGCGCTCAGCAGTCTCGCACGCCGATTATCAAGGATAAGCTGCCTGGTCGCAATGATCCCTGTCCCTGTGGTTCTGGCAAAAAGTTCAAGAACTGTCACGGTAAGGGTATCGTGTAAATCAAATGCATCCCGCTTATGATTACCATCCAAAATCTCAAGAAAGCATTTGGCGAGACTATAGCCTGCGATATCCCCTCATTGACCATCAATGATGGGGATATCCTTGGGCTTGTAGGTAATAACGGCGCAGGCAAGACCACACTCTTCCGTATGTTACTCGACCTGTTGAAGCCCGATGAGGGAGGCATAGAACTAAATGGTGTCAATCCCGCTCAATCGGAAGACTGGAAGAAAACCACGGGTGCTTTTATCGATGATGGTTTCCTCATTGATTTCCTCACCCCCGAGGAGTATTTCTCTTTCATCGGTAAGATAACAGAAATGACACCCGAGGCAGTGGATGCACGCCTACAGGATTTCGAGCGGTTGGCAGGTGGAGAGATATTCGGGCAAAAGAAACTCATCCGCAACCTCTCGGCGGGTAATAAGCAGAAGGTAGGCATCATCTCCGCCCTTTTTAACCGTCCCCGTTTGGTGATACTCGATGAGCCCTTCAATTTCCTCGATCCCTCGAGCCAGAACATCCTGAAGCACGTGCTGACTGAATATAACAAGGATACTGGCGCCACCATCCTCATCTCCAGCCATAACCTTGCGCACACGGTAGATATTTCCACCCGCATCGCCCTACTGGAGAAGGGTCAGATTATCAAAGACCTTGCAAATGAGAATGGCAGTGCAAAGGCGGAGTTGGAGAATTACTTTGAAACATAAATAGCAGGAAAATCCCCAAAAGAAATAAACGATGCTATTCAATTCTATAGAATTTCTTCTCTTCTTACCAATAGTGTTCCTACTCTATTGGTTTGTTTTTCGTGAACGCCGATGGCAGAACCTGCTGATTGTCACGGCAAGCTATGTATTCTATGGATGGTGGGATTGGAGATTCCTTATCCTGATAGCATTTACCTCTTTTTGCAGCTATTGGAGCGGGTTGCTCATCGGACATTATGAAAAAAGGAGAAAAGCACAACGAATTGTCAGTGCAATAAACATCGTTCTGAATCTTGCTATACTTGGCATATTCAAGTATTTCAATTTCTTTGCCGAGAACTTTGAGGCACTATTCCTGGCATTGGGTTATCAAATAGACCGCATTACTTTAGATATCATTCTACCCGTAGGTATCAGCTTTTACACTTTCCAAGCCTTAAGCTACACTATCGATGTTTATCGGAAACAAATACAGCCCACTCGTGATATTGTAGAATTCTTCGCATATATCAGTTTTTTCCCTCAGCTTGTCGCTGGCCCTATCGAGCGAGCAACAAACTTGTTGCCCCAGTTTCAGCAAAAACGCAGCTTTGACTATGCTCGTGCCGTTGATGGATTGCGACAAATGCTCTGGGGATTTATGAAGAAACTTATGATTGCAGATAACTGCGCAACGGTTGTCAATGCTCATTGGAGTAATTATGAGCATCTTTCTGGGTTGTCATTATTAGTTATAGGAATCCTTTTTACTTTCCAGATCTATTGTGACTTCTCTGGATACTCTGACATTGCCATCGGTTGCGCCAGATTATTCGGTATCAACTTGAAGCGTAATTTCAACGTGCCGTATTTTTCCCGCAATATTCCAGAGTTTTGGCGGCGATGGCATATCTCTCTGATGACGTGGTTCAGGGACTATCTGTATTTCCCATTAGGAGGAAGCAGATGCGCAAAGTGGAAGGTTATTCGCAATATTCTCATTGTGTGGGGAGTCAGTGGGTTCTGGCATGGAGCGAACTGGACATTCATCTGTTGGGGATTGTTTCATGGTATCATTATTTCCCTATATTATTTATTCGGTGCCAATACCAAGTATCAGAATGTTGTTGCAGCCGGTCGCAATTTCCCCAACATAAAAGAAGTGTGCCAAATGGGCATGACTTTCCTTTTAGTTGTGATAGGATTAATCATCTTTCGTTCCGAAAGCATAACTCAGGCATTCGACTATCTGCAATGTATGGTTACAAACGACATTCTTCCCTTAACCATACTTGACAGCTATGGTAAGCTCTATCTGGGTTTCTGCTTGCTGCTTATGGCAGTAGAATGGATGCAACGTGAGAAGGAACACGGACTCCAGTTTCCTGATACTCCACTTTTCCGGCTCAAACGAATCAGAATCAGTATTTACCTCCTAATCATCCTGCTCATCATCACTTTCACGGGTAAAAGTCAGGCATTCATTTATTTCCAGTTCTGATATGAAAAAGTTTCTCACTAATCTTCTCGGCTTTTCCATTCTCGCCTTTCTGATGTTTGCCGTCATTGAGGTGGCACTTCTATATCGCCCGAACATCTATTCCTACAAGTGTCAATATATGGAAGACCACTGCAAGGAAATTCGGGTATTATTGCTCGGATCCTCTCATATTGAGGAAGCAGTAAAGCCGGAGATGGTTGGTAAAGGTGTGTTCAACCTGGCCATATCAGCCCGCACCCGTGAGTATGATGCGGCATTGGCAGAGATGTATGTTCCCCGTATGGATAGCCTTCAAGCGGTAGTGATGCCCGTGGACTACACAAGTTTCTTCTTTGAGCGTCAGAAGGCCAATCCCAATGAGAAGAAAGCGCCGGAAAGCCTTGTCGCCACCTGCCGTTGTATGCACACGAAATATATGGGTACGCGCATAGATCCTATTTGGTATTGGTCTGAGATTCTGAATTCCAAACTGAATTATATGTCGCGTTTCTGGAATAATGCCAAGACCTTGCAGGAATGCGACTCTTTGGGATATGTAAAGCTTGACATCAGTGACCGTCTGGCAGACTGGGAACAGCGGGCACTTCCTGCCCTTCTTGATGAGTCACTTCCTATTGACGGCGACGCATATCGTCAGATGTGGGATATCTATGAGACCGTGGCACAGCTCACGCAACGCAAAGGAGCGCGCCTTGTGCTCGTATCTCCCCCTGTTTACAAAACTTATCAGGAAACTATCCACCCCATTGTCTTGAACGACATGAGGCAATTTGTCCAGAAGCTTTGCAAACAATATCCCAATGTCGAGTATTATGATTTCCTCTATGACACCCGTTTTCTTCCCGAGGATTTCAATGATTCCAGTCACCTGACTGATACCGGTGCCCAGAAGTTCTCCACGATATTGAGGGAGATTATCGGAACGAGTGAACAGTAATAAGAGAGGAGAAGGATGAAACTATCTGAGCTGAACACGGGTGAGAAGGCGGTCATCGTAAAGGTGTCCGGGCACGGAGGATTCCGCAAGCGCCTCATAGAAATGGGGTTCATCAAGGGAAAGACGGTGGAGGTTCTGTTGAATGCTCCGCTGCAAGACCCCGTGAAATACAAGGTGATGGGCTACGAGGTGAGTCTCAGGCATCAAGAGGCAGAGATGATTGAGGTAGTGACGGCAGATACGAGCGAGGGTACTGACGGAAAAGATGGCGACGGCGAGAGGCTCACGGATATGGACAAGATACGCCTCAAGCGGGAAGAGCATCCCGATGACTACCTGCGTCACCTCGCACTGAAGGAACGCCGTACTATCAATGTGGCTCTCGTGGGTAACCCAAATTGCGGAAAGACCTCACTCTTCAACTTCGCCTCCGGCGCACATGGTCATGTAGGCAACTATAGCGGCGTTACGGTGGATGCATCCGAGGCGCACGCCTCGTTCTTCGGCTATCAGTTCCATCTTGTTGACCTCCCCGGCACTTACTCGCTTTCGTGCTACTCGCCAGAAGAGCTTTATGTGAGGAAACACTTGGCAGAGCAGATGCCCGACGTGGTCATCAATGTCATAGACTCCTCCAACTTGGAACGCAACCTCTATCTGACTACCCAACTCGTAGATATGGACGTGAGAATGGTGGGTGCGCTGAATATGTACGATGAATTCCAGCGAAGGGGTGACCACGTGGATATTCCCACGCTGAGCACGCTGCTCGGTATGCCGTTGGTGCCCACCTCGTTCAAGAACGGCATGGGCGTGAAGGAACTGTTCAAGGCGGTGATACAGGTGTATGAGGACGCGAGCAAGACAGCCCGCCACCTGCACATCAACTACGGCCATGAGATAGAGAACGGCATCAGTCACATTCAGCAGTATCTGAAGCATGATGCTGCCATCCACCGCCAATACTCCACCCGCTATGCGGCACTGAAACTGCTGGAGCACGATACGAACATCGAGGAGTTCATACGGGAGAAGGCCCCAGACAGGGCACGCTCCATCCTTGCCGCAAGAGATACGGCAGCCGCCCGCGTATTGGAGGAGACGACGAGTGACTCCGAGACGGCTATCATGGATGCCAAGTATGGTTTCATCAACGGAGCGCTGAAGGAGGCGGAATTCAGCACCGGCACGGAGGAGGACACCTATCGGTGGACGCACCTCATCGACCATGTGCTCTCCCACAAATACTGGGGCTTCCCGATATTTTTTCTGATGCTGTTCGTCATGTTCGAGACCACATTCACCGTGGGGCAATATCCCATGGACTGGATAGAAGCATTGGTGGAATGGATTGGCGACTTCACGAGCCGCACCATGCCCGATGGCCCGCTGAAGGCGATGCTCGTCGATGGCGTAATTGGTGGCGTGGGGTCTGTCATCGTGTTCCTTCCCCAAATCCTTATCCTCTATTTCTTTATCTCGCTCATGGAGGACTCCGGTTATATGGCGCGCGCGGCTTTCATCATGGACAGGCTCATGCACCAGATGGGGTTGCACGGCAAGTCGTTCATCCCACTCATTATGGGCTTCGGCTGCAACGTGCCGGCGGTGATGGCCACCCGCATGATTGAGAGCCGTCGCTCGCGACTGATTACGATGATGGTGCTGCCCTTCATGTCATGCTCAGCGCGATTGCCCATCTACATCATGATTGTCGGGATGTTCTTCCCCACCCATTGGCGGTCATGGGTACTTTTGTCACTCTATGCCACAGGTATTGCCGTGGCAGTCATCGTCAGCAAGATTTTTTCCACCTTCGTCATCAAGGGCGATGACACGCCTTTCGTAATGGAGTTACCCCCCTACCGCTGGCCTACAGGCAAGGCGATAGGCAGACACACGTGGGATAAAGGCAAGGAGTATCTGCGGAAGATGGGAGGCATCATCCTCGTGGCATCCATCATCATCTGGGCATTGGAGTATTTCCCTCACCACGAACAACTTACCGTGGAGCAGCAACAGGAGCAGAGCTATATCGGCAGGATGGGCAAGGCGATAGAACCGCTATTCGCTCCGCAGGGCTTCAACTGGAAGCTCGACGTGAGTCTGATTGCAGGCGTGGGGGCAAAGGAGGTTGTAGCCTCCACAATGGGCGTACTCTACCATGATATGAAGGAAGATATCACACCGCTCACCGCCTACTGCTTCCTGCTCTTCACCCTACTCTACTTCCCCTGTATCGCCACCATCGCGGCCATCAGGAACGAGACGGGCTCATGGCGCTGGGCATTGTTCACGGCGGGATATACCACGGCGGTGGCTTGGATAGTCTCGGCAGTGGTCTATCAAATAGGCAGGCTGTTTACGTAAATAACATGGCATCTTATTCTGATAAGCAGGCATTATAATTCGATAAGAAGCATGGAGAAAATCATATTGGGCATCGACCCCGGCACGAACATCATGGGCTATGGCCTGCTGAAGGTGTGCGACGGCAAGGCGCAGATGATGACGATGGGCGTCATCGACCTGCGGAAATTCCCAGATGCCTACTTGAAGCTCGGCCATATCTTCGAGCGGGTGACGGGCATCATCGATTCTTTTCTGCCCGACGAGATGGCGATTGAAGCCCCTTTCTTCGGCAAGAATGTGCAATCGATGCTGAAACTCGGGCGCGCACAGGGTACGGCAATCGCAGCTGCCATCAACCACGGCGTGCCTATCCATGAGTATGCCCCGCTGAAAATCAAGATGGCCATTACGGGCAATGGCTCTGCATCGAAGGAACAAGTAGCGGGAATGCTGCAACGATTGCTGAAGATTCCCGAGGAGGATATGGGTAAGTTTATGGATGCCACGGATGCCCTCGGAGCCGCCTACTGCCACTACCTGCAGATGGGCAGACCCGAAAGTCAGGTGAAGTATCGGGGATGGAAGGATTTCATCAACAAGAATCAGGATAAAGTGTCGAAACGCAAGAAGAAAGATGAAGACGATTGAGATAAGAAACGCCGTAACCAAGAAGCCGGAATGGGCAATGGCACAACCCGTAGATTTCACGCTTGAGAGCGGGGAGCATCTTGCCATCGTAGGCAGGAACGGGGCGGGCAAGTCGATGCTCGTGGATATGATAACGGGCAGACATCCGTTGTTTCCAGACATGGTAAAGTACGATTTCGGGGATGATGGCGGTTTGGTGTCCGACCATATCAGGCACATCACCTTCCGCGACACTTACGGCGGAGATAATGACCGCACCTATTTCCTGCAACAGCGGTGGAACCAGATGGAGATTGACGAGGAGACGCCCACTGTAGAGCGCAAGTTGGAAGAGGCTTATCGCCTTGCGGGTGAAGACACTCCGCAGCGGCGTGCCTTGCAGCAACACATCTATGAACTCTTCCAACTTGACCACCTATTAGATAAATACATCATCCTCTTATCGAGCGGTGAGTTGCGTAAATTCAAGTTGGCAGCCTCGTTGTTCAGCGATCCGCGCGTGCTTATCATGGACAATCCCTTCATCGGACTCGATGCAGCCACGCGCGACCAATTGAAGGAGTTGCTTGCCACGCTGTCAGCAGAACGCAGGTTGCAGATTATCCTCGTACTCGCCAAGAGCGACGAGATACCCGACTTCATCACTCACGTCGTGGAGGTGAAGGATATGACGGTGCTGCCCAAGGTTACATTAGCGGAGTATCGGAAAAGCCGCAAACCCTCTCCCACCCGTGTCCTGTCTGCGGAGAAAGAAGATGCCATCGTCAATCTGCCTTACAGGAACAAGGAATATCATGCGCAAGAGGTGGTCGGCATGCGGAAAGTAAGCATCCGCTATGGTGCACGCACTATTCTGAAAGAACTCGACTGGACAGTATGCAATGGGGAGCGATGGTCACTTTCGGGACAGAACGGAAGCGGAAAGTCCACCCTGCTCTCCCTTGTCTGTGCCGATAATCCGCAGAGCTATGCCTGCGACATCTCCCTCTTCGGCCACAAGCGGGGAAGCGGTGAGAGCATCTGGGACATCAAGAAGCATATCGGCTATGTTTCCCCCGAGATGCACCGTGCCTATCAGAAGGACTTGCCCGCCGTGCGTATCGTGGCGAGTGGACTGAAAGACTCCGTGGGACTCTATGCCAAACCGAATGAGGAGGAATATGAAATCTGCCGATGGTGGATGGACATTTTCGGACTACAAGGACTCTACGACCGTACTTTCCTGAAATTGTCAAGCGGCGAGCAGCGTTTGGTGCTTCTTGCACGCGCTTTCGTGAAAGATCCAGAACTGCTGATACTTGACGAGCCGCTGCATGGGCTTGACGACGTGAACCGCCGATTGGTTAAGGACATCGTCGAGGCTTTCTGCCGGCGAAACAACAAGACGCTGATTTTCGTGACGCACTATCAGGAGGAACTCCCAAGCGTCATAGACCATTCTCTGTTCTTGAAGCGGAACGTCTGAGACTGATTCCGCTTACTTGCCTTCCTGCAATGAGGCCGTGCGCACCCTTGACAGGGTCTCGGGCGTCATCTGCAGATAGCTTGCGATATACACCAACGGCGCACGAAGCACGAGCTGCGGCTGATCTTTCACCAACCGCTGATAGCGGGCCTGCGCACTCTCAAAGCGGAGCATGTCGGCATGGTGCTGACTGAGAATGAGTGACTCCTCTAATATCTTACGGTAGAGAAGCTGTATATTGACACTCTTCATGGCCACTGCCTCAAGGTCAGCCTTCGGCAGGGCGATGAGGATGGTCGGCTCAAGTGCCTTGATCTGCTGCTTGGTGGGCTGCTCCCTGAACAGGCTCTCGATACTCATCACGATGTTGTTCTCCGTGGCCATATACTCAGTAAGCTCCTTGTCGTTCTTGTAATAGAACTGGCGCACAAGTCCCTTCATCACCCAATAGATGTTCGTACACATGTCGCCCTCCTTGAGAATCATCTCATTTTTGGCAAACTTCATGGGCACGAGAATACTCTCAAGCAGGTCAAGCTCACTGTGGGTCATCGTACTGTACCGTCGGGCAAGCTCGCGTGCCACATCTCTGGTAGTAATGGTCATGTTCGGCATAATTCAGTCCTCCTTGTTGATTGTTTATGGAATTCAGTTTTTTGGTAAGTAGTCATTAATCTAATTTCAGCACGGCAAGGAAAGCCTTCTGCGGCACCTCCACGTTGCCTATCTGCTTCATTCGCTTCTTTCCGCGCTTCTGCTTCTCCAACAGTTTGCGCTTTCGGCTCACGTCACCGCCGTAGCACTTGGCGGTCACATCCTTGCGCACCTGCTTCACCGTCTCGCGGGCAATGATCTTCGCACCGATGGCGGCCTGTATCGCAATGTCAAACTGCTGGCGCGGAATCAATTCCTTCAGTTTCTCACACATGCGCCGCCCAAAGGTCACCGCATTGTCCTGGTGCGTCAGCGTAGAGAGCGCATCCACAGGTTCACCGTTGAGCAGGATGTCCAACTTTGCGAGTTTCGAGGGACGGAACCCGTCGATATGATAGTCAAACGATGCGTAGCCCTTTGAGATGGACTTCAGTTTGTCATAGAAGTCTATCACAATCTCGCCCAACGGCAGCATGAAGTGCAGCTCGATTCGGTTTCCCGACACATATTGCTGGTCTATCAGTTCGCCCCTCTTGTCAAGGCAGAGCGTCATGATGGGACCGATATAGTCTGCGGCGGTGATGATGGAAGCCCGGATGTATGGCTCTTCGATATGGTCTATCATCGTCTGATCGGGCAGACCGGAGGGATTATGCACCTCCTTCACCTCGCCCTGCTTCGTGTAGCACATATACGACACGTTAGGCACGGTGGTTATCACGTCCATGTCAAACTCACGGTCAAGTCGCTCCTGAATAATCTCCATGTGCAACAGACCGAGGAAACCGCAACGGAAACCGAAGCCCAATGCCACGGAACTCTCCGGCATGAACGTGAGGGAAGCATCGTTCAACTGCAGTTTCTCCAACGAGGCGCGTAGGTTCTCATAGTCCGTAGGGTCAATGGGATAGACACCGGCAAAGACCATCGGCTTCACCTCCTGGAATCCCTCGATGGCAGCCGTGCAAGGCTTTGCCACATGGGTAATCGTATCGCCCACCTTCACCTCTTTCGAGTTCTTGATGCCACTGATGATGTAGCCCACATCACCCGTCCGCAGCTCCTTGCGGGGTATCATGTCCATCTTCAGCACACCGATTTCGTCGGCATCATACTCCATGCCCGTATTGAAGAACTTCACATGGTCGCCCGTACGCACCACGCCGTTGGTAATCTTGAAGTAGGCGATGATGCCGCGGAACGAGTTGAACACCGAGTCGAATATCAGTGCCTGCAACGGAGCCTCGGGATCGCCCTGCGGATGAGGCACGCGCTCCACGACAGCCTCCAATACCTGCTCCACGCCCTCGCCCGTCTTTCCCGAAGCACGGATGATGTCTGAGCGGTCGCAGCCTATCAAGTCAATAATCTCGTCCTCCACCTCGTCGGGCATGGCGGACGGCATGTCTATCTTGTTGATGACGGGAATGATTTCCAGGTTGTGGTCTATCGCCATGTAGAGGTTGGAGATGGTCTGCGCCTGTACGCCCTGCGTGGCATCCACCACCAACAGTGCCCCCTCGCAGGCAGCAATCGAACGGCTCACCTCATACGAGAAGTCCACGTGTCCCGGCGTATCAATCAGGTTGAGGATATACTTCTCCCCCTTGTGCATATATTCCATTTGGATGGCATGACTCTTGATGGTGATGCCTCGCTCGCGCTCCAGGTCCATGTCGTCGAGCATCTGCCCCTCCGTCACCTGAATCGTCTTGGTGAACTCAAGCAGACGGTCTGCCAACGTGGACTTTCCGTGGTCAATATGTGCAATGATACAGAAGTTTCTTATATGCTCCATTGGATATACGTGTACTTTTGGAAGCGCAAAAATACGAAAAAAAACATCGAAAACCAGATATTTTTGCTTTTTTTTGTAACTTTGCCCCATAAAATAGCATTCATTATGAAAAAACTCTGGGTGTTTGCAGCACTTACATGTGCATTCTCCGCATGTCAAGAGTCTTTGGAAGAACGCTGCGCGCGTGAAGTGAAGGACTATACAAACAAGAACTGCCCCGCAAAGATGGGCGACAACATCATCCTCGACAGCCTGACTTTCGAGCTGCCGACGCACACATTACATTATTATTATCGTCTGACGGGCGAGGCCGACCGTGAGGGCATCATGGAGGAAATCGGTGCAAAGGACATGCTGCGACAGGAACTGAAGAACACCACCGCCATGAAAACCTACAAGGACAACGGCTACAACTTCACCTATACCTACTGCTCGGAGAAAGATCCGAAGAAGGTTTTAATGGAAGTCACGTTCACGGAGAAAGACTATTAAGCCAGTCTTTATGACGGCAAGGATTTCATAATGATGCCAAGTTAGAGACAGCGTAAAGAGGTATCACCTGAATGCGGCGGACGGAATCAGCTTGCTGCCTGTCGTGGTTCTCCAGTAATGCAAAGTTCTCCAACGAACATCGTATCGCATTCGTCAGATGCTTCTGCCGCATGAACAGATGGAGGCTTTTCATCTTGCCACTGACCCCAGCCTTACATTCTATGGGCAATACTTTCAGGTCACGGGCAATGATATAATCCACTTCAGAGCGAGTGCCCTCTGCGGTGTTCTCCCAATAATAGAGGTCATGCTGCGAGCGTGGGTTGTTGTATTTTATCATCTCCCATCCTAAGACCATTTCCGTAAGCCCGCCTTTGTTCACCAAGTCCTCGGCAGTACCAGTCAGAATAAGTTCCGTCAGTTGGCGTGCGCTCCCCAAGTCCATGTCAAGGATGCGCAGCAGCAGACCGCTATCCAAATAGATATACTTACGAAACTTCTCGTTGGTCTCTGCACCCAAGGGCAGCCCGTTGGCTGCTGTATGGCTCACACGCTTAATGATGCCGGCATCGCATAACAGACCGAGAGCCTTTTTCACTTCCTCTGCGCGGTATGTCCCTTCTACCCTGCTATACATAAACTTGCTACCAATCTGGAGGATGACACTCTGCAACGTGTTGCGGAGCAGCGTCGGGTCAATCCTCTTGGCGTATTTGGCAAAATCGTCATAATATGTCAGCTGAATGTCGTCAAGTTCTGTCTGGCACTGGCGATAGTCATGACTCTCCACCCATGCGGCAACGCTTGCGGGCATACCGCCCACCATCAGGAAGGTGCGGTAATGCTGCACCAAGTCGTCGTGAAGAGCCACGGGCAGTGGGTTATCGCCATCTGCCGTCTGCTTGGCTTTGATCCACGACGATTTGCCTTCTGCCATAAGAAACTCATCGAAAGAGAATGGATAGACAAACAAAGAACGTATTCTACCGACACCAAACGATGGTATTTCTTTCAGCGTAAACTCTAACAATGAACCTGCTGCGACAACATGCAGGTCTGGATAGTCTTCTTTGAAAGCCCAAAGGCTCTTGATGGCATCGGGAGAACTCTGGATTTCATCAAGGAAAAGCAGTGTCTTACCTGCCTCTACAGGCTTATTATACAGCATGCCCAGATTGTTGGCAAGTTCATGGACATCATGAACTTTCTCAAACATATCTTTCACCTCCGGCCGTTTCTCAAAATTGACTTCAATAAAATAGTCGAAAGCCTCACCCAAATGCTGCACAGCCCGTGACTTCCCGACCTGGCGTGCGCCACGGAGCAATAGCGGCTTCAGGCTACTGCTGTTTTTCCATTCCAAAAGCAGCGTGTCAATCGCTCTTTCTATATACATAAGCCATTCATTCTTTATGTAAGAATATGGCTGCAAAATTAAGGATTTGTTTTGAAAATAGCAAGAAATTTTAGTAAAACTTGATAAAACCGAGAGGAATAATTAGGCACTTTTTGATAAAACCGAGAGGAATAAGCAACATTAGAGAGGCAACCCACTCACCTATATTAGATTTTCAAACGCCACTCCCGTGCGCTTTCCACAGACATAGGCAACGGGCGGGCGGTCATCTTGTCGCAGATTGTCGAGAAACAAAGGCTCTCCCTCCACGATAAGGCTGCATTGGAATGTGTTATCTTTGCGCAGACGGGTGTTTTCAGAGGCAATCACGCGGAAATTCAAATCGCCTAAATATTCCACATCGCACACCCTGTCAGGCAGCCAAGTCAGGCGCAGGCGGTCGCCACGGCTCAGTTCCTCTCCAACGCTCAACCTCCTGCCCATCATTGGGTTGCTCGGCAATTCCTCTTCCGATGTCTGCCCGCTACGGCTATACTCCTCATAGTCCCGATAACCGAGAAACTGCGCCAGAATGTCAAGCGTGGCCATGCGCGGCTGCACACCATCGTCAAGATAGCCCCACACCCGTTTCAGCGTGGTGGCACTCACCAACAAGTGACGGCGGGCGAAGATTCGCTCACGCAGATACTCGAAATCCTTGGGTGTTTTTATCTTCCGGCACAGGGCCTCCTCAATCTCTCTGCATAATTTTTCTGTCATACTCTGCTTTCATTTGGTTGTAACGATTGAGATAGTATTTCGCACACTTACTATAATAATCGGTGAGCCGGTTGCTGATTTCCGAAAGCTCACGCTCTGTATAATCCGGTTCAATCCGCTCAACAAATGCCTTACTAATCTCATACGCATCCGTCAAATCCGTCAGCAATTCATCATCCAGATATACAAAGTTTGAAAGTGTGTCAAAGTGTTGCTTCAATCCCAAGTCTTTGATGACTCGGTCTATTTCCGCCTTGCCCTTGCTGACGGCCTCTTCCACCCGCAGCCTTTTCAATAATTGCTGCTCTTGTTCATCTTTCAGCTGTTCCTGGTCATTCGCCAGTTGATGATGGAGTGCAGACATGCGGTCGAGGCTGTCGGTCAATAAGGTGACGGTAGCATTCAGCCGCTCCTGCTCTGTACGGTTTTCCGTCGCTTGCGATGCAAAGTCACGCAGTCGCATGGTTTGTATGCCGACAAGCCCCGCCAACAGAATCACACATAGTGCGACGGCAGCAACAGCCATCCGAACCCGCCATCTGTCTTGCGCCCGCATCGCCCCTTGCAGTTCCGCCACGTTGCGATACCGCTTTTCCAATGGCAACAGGCATTTCTTCACGATGCGCCCATAGCCTAACCTCATCTCACCCAGTACGACACCAAGACTATAGATATCGTTACGTACATCCGCAACCGCCGTCTGCGCTTGTTCGGGCGAGATATAGCGGAGTGTGCCGGCAGGCTGTTTCAGAATGGCATAGCTGTCTGCATCTGCCAGTCCAAAGTCCAGCAGCTTCACATTCTCGCCATTCACCGTTATCAGTATGTTGCTTGGTTTCAAGTCGCGATGCACGATGCCTTTTGCGTGCGCATAGCCCACAGCCTCCGTCAGTTCCCACGCCACCTTTCTCCTCTGCCGTCGCGTCGTAGTGCCGCGCAGCCATTCCTTCAGCGTCGTGCCATCCACGAACTCCATCACGATGCACTCCCCCAAGCCATCGACAGGCTCCATGCCCACCGCACTCACGATGTTCGGATGCTGTAGCTGCATCAGGATTTCCAGTTCCTTGCGTAGCCGTTGCTTGTAACCGGCATCGCCCGCCACCTCTTGCCGAAGACCTTTCAGCAGCCACCAACGACCGTAGCGCTTTCCTTTCGCCACGATGTTCACCTCCGATGTGTGTAGTATCTCCATATCGGTAAATGTCCGGGTGATTCCCTCGAAGTCCTCCGTCACATAGCCGGAGGCAGAACTGTCGTAGTTGGCTGTCATCTTGACGGCAAAGATACAAATTATTTTCAAAATGGACTAAAATGGAACAAGCCGATTCTATAAAAAGGAATTATTTTTGCGCCTGAAAGAAAAAATCAGCTCACAATGGAACGGATTTTAGAAAAATGGTTTATCTTTGTGCCGTGGTTTCATAAAAAACCACGACATCGAGGAAAGCTGTTCAGCTTTGACCCGTCTGAGAACCTGGAAAATTCAAAGTACAAGGGTGAAAAGTTTGAAAGCCGTTCCTCCTGCAGTAGCATATATACAGCCCATTCCGTAATGGAGTCGGCTCACATATATACCTGCAGGTGTGAGCTGATTTCATTCTTACTTGTACGGGTATTCCAGGACCTTCAGACTGAGAATGTCAAGAAGGCTCACACTCTTTGTCCCTTACAAAATAGAATGAAGGAACAATTAAAAACCAACTTATTAATGTAACATGATTTGATTATGAAAACAATTAGCAGAATTTATTGTCTGTGCATTTGCATGGCATTGGTTTCGTGTGATGCAAACAAAAGTAAAGTTGCTGATGCTGCCCAAGAGTTCTTACAGGCTCTCGCCAACAACGACAAGGTGACAATGTATGAGTTGTACCCCGATGCCCGGACTTACACAAACTTACTGCCGATTAAAGAAGTTGCCGAGGTAGATATTAAGGTCGAAGCTGATAACGACGGCATATATGTGGCAAACTTAGATGCCAAAAGAAAACTTGTCGTGAAACTGTCAGAGGAAGGAGCGGCAACAATTACCGACTCCTATAACGTGCTGCAGCTTGACTCTGCTTCTTATGAACTGGCAGCAAAGACTGGAACACCAGTAAACCAATTATCGGATATCACAAAAGGACAATTATTCCGCGATGACAGCGAGTACATCACGTATCTTGGAAGATGTTGCCCGGAGTCTGCTAATGGCAATTTGCACTCGCATGACGGAATGTATAGTTGGCGCAATTACTCTACGGTACAGATTGACCAACCTGTCACAAACAACGGAAGAAGCATGGTCAAAGGCGATGAGTATTCCGTAGAGTTCATTTTTGGCGTAACAGACACAGGGGAGCGCAAGGGAACTTCGGTTCAAAAGGGTGTTGATTT
Organism: Prevotella sp.; assembly: GCA_022511065.1. Classification (GTDB taxonomy): domain Bacteria; phylum Bacteroidota; class Bacteroidia; order Bacteroidales; family Bacteroidaceae; genus Prevotella. Next base: position 60,297 of record JAFLSG010000002.1, on the reverse strand, counting down.
AGCACCAGACGAAACCCACGTGTTCACCATTTGGAAAGACGAACTGTATTATTATGCTTCTCAACGCAATTTGACCTGGGTTGTTCAGTTCCATTTCAAGAACATGTCACAGGCTGCGATGCTTTCCAGATATGGCTCCTTTTCTGGAAATGAATATAATGGATTCAAAGAATGGACAAGCTCCGGGGAAGAGGAGCAAAGCTACAACAACTCTCTTTCTGACAAAAAACTCACAGAGGCAGACTTGGAGGGTGTATCGAAAAAAGATTTGGAAATCATGCGAAACATGATTTATGCAAAATATGGATATAAGTTTAAGAGAAACGACCTGACAGACTATTTCTCTAAATATTCATGGTACACCCCCGCAAACAGCGATGCTGCTGCGGTATATAAGAATATGTCTGATATAGAGAAATACAATATTGAGTTTATCAAGAAGCATGAATAAAGAAATAACAAATAGAAGGAAATATTACATTATTAACTCTTAATATAAAAACAATGATGAAACATTTATTCAGTTTTCCAAGACATTTCGGTGTTTTGATGATTGCAGTTCTACTGCAATGGTGTGTGATGCCTGCTTTGGCACAAGGTTGGGTGGAAAATAAGCAGGGATTCCCAACGGATGCGGCAATAACCAAAATCAAGTTGAAGAATAACGGCGGAAAGACATCGGGATTGTTCACCCAGATTACACTCGTATTTGATATGAGAGGTAGCTATAGTGAAGGTGCCTGTGACATTAGCGCAAAGAAGCTCAGCGTAAAGACTTGGGGAGGTAGCATAGGTACTAAAAAGACGGAGTTTGTTGATATGGAGGAAGCAGAAGACGGTTGGCGCGTATATACCCTTCCCAAACCAGCATATCTCAAATTACCCGGCAGCTCGGAGTGTTGCTTCACAAATATACAATTTTTCGTAGAGAATCCGGGAGCAATTCAAGCATCGTCCTCTTCTGCAACGAATGCACAGGCTGCAAGTAAGAGCGCAACATTATATGATCCAATAAAAATTATCAAAGACACCCCAATTCCCCAAGAAGAGGAAGAGATTAAGCTGAAAACTCCAGAGGCAGAGGGATATACTCTACTTAATACGAAAAAATTCAATGGCTATAAATGTGATTACTATTTAGAAGGTGTAGCGACATTGCGATATGATAACGGAGACTTTGCTACTTTCATGTGCAGTCAAAGTGGTTATATATCAGATGGTAAATCTATAGGCGATTGGCGTATAACATTGGACAATGGGCTTGTGCTAAAAAAAGAGGATGGGGTGGCAAAGGCAGAATTGTTCAATGGAGCTACTCTTGTAAGAAGATCAAATTCACGCCTCGAGTATAGGAATGAGAAACTTAGAAATATATCTTTGGATTTAGTAACGGGTGACTTATTATATTTTCCTAATCAAAAAGAGCCAGTAGAGTATGTAAGGTTTGACCCAGGCCTGAAAAGCAGGGTGCTGCCAAATGATATTTTTTCAATAAGAGGTTATTTAGTTGGGGATAGATTATATACTGTTAGTGGTGATGGGGAGCTTTATTCCTATAAGCAAATCGTTGATGGCGTACCTTATAGTGCTCTTGAAAGTGACACTATCGTTGAAGCAACCTATGACAAGGACAGCCTTTACCTAAAATATGCAAACGGTGACAATCTTCATCTTATAAATACGAACAAGAATGGCAGTTACTACATTGCGTCGGGCACAATTCACAGAAGTGGCGGAATATTAACCGTTAAAACAATAAATAGAAATCTTACAAAAGTATTGACATGGCCAAACGGTGATAAATTTGCAGGTGATCTCCTTGGGGAAGACGGTAGTATCATCGGTTCTATCAATGGTTTCCCAATGAGGGATCTTCAATCCCGTGAACTAAAGATACATTATGGTACACTTATTAAAGCCGATGGAACAAGAGTTCAATATCAAAACGGGAAAAGCGAAATGGAACTTGCTGCGCAAAAGAAGCGCCAAGAAGCCGAATTGACAGCAGAGTATAATGCGGTTTGTAATAAGTATGGCAAGAAATATGTGGATGCCGCCCTTGAAGGTAAGCCCATCATAGGAATGCCAGAAGAATTGCTGTTGGCTGTCTTTAGAACAGAATTGATAGAAAGTGGCTATTCGAAACTGTATCGTATCAGAGGATGGGGATGGAAAAACTTTGGCAGAACTTATTCTGACAGTGCTCTCCTTTATTCGGTATGGGTAACGAATGGCAGAGTGTCCAGTGTGAGATATTGGGGAAACTAATATAAACATTTTACGATAAACTTAGGGAATTATATACCTGTTGGCAGCAAACAACCAAAATGAATATTTATGCAAAAAATGAGCGACCATTGATTTGGTTGCTCATTTTTTTATGCTAATCTTATTAAGATACTTTCCACGGATTTTCTCACAATCCTGTGGAGGCCAGATTCGTTAATCGTATAACTTTATTATTTATGCATTATTTTCCTAAAATATTATTTAATGACATATTGATATATTATCCACGTGTTGCTTTGTGATACGCCCTCCATTGTCTCGGTTAGTGGCATCCATTGATCCTTTAATATTGGCTAACAGGTTGTATATCATTCTCCACTGATTTACAAATCGATTCCTAACCATACCATTGTTTGGAAGTATGTCTGCCTCATTTAACACCTTTTTGATTGACTCATTTACAATCATATCTATTTTATTCATATGCAAACACATTTTTTATATAAATAGTCATTTTTATTAAAAAAAAGATGTATCTTTGTACGCAAATTTAAAACGATCAGATTATGGACGTATTGTATATTACCCAAGAAGTCGAGGATAGAATTAAAGAGTTTTGCTCAGGTGAGTCAGTGGCATATGTCTTTGATGGTTTTAAGAAAAATGATACAACTAATAGAAAAAATGATACTCAAAATCCATCAAGAATATGGGTGGTTTCTGATTATATAAACAATCATTCTATTAATATAATACCCAAAATGAATGTTATATTATCATTCATCGTAAGTGGTGGTATGATGCAAATAGATGGTATTTCCTATTTTGACACATCAAATCCACTTGCAGTTGTTAGACAGAGAAATTTGATAAATGATAAACAATTAGAGATTTTAAATAATCCGTGGTTTTATTATCATTATAAAACTCCCCCTCACTTTACGTTATAAAAATAATCTGCAAGAATTTGAACATCTTGCAAATTTCTGTATTATAAATAATAAGGGGCTACAACCAACAGGTATATAATTCACTAAATTTATCGAAATAATGGAAGAAAACATCAGAGTCGCATTGGAAGAAATTCGTGAGCGATATAAAAAAGGAGGTCAGATATATCAAGAGCAAGAGCTTAAAACATACTCTGTTAATGATGTAAAAGGTCTTGTCTGTGGGCATACTCTTATGAGGAAATGCTGTGGAAAAATCTGTGCAGTTAAATGTTGTGGGGATGAGTTCCCTATTGATGATTTGGTGAAACCCAAATGTCCCAACCCACACCAGTGGCGTATAAAGAAATCTATTCGGGAAAAGGTCGCCAAACAACTAGTGGAAAAGAAAATCTTCAAGAAGCACTATAACAACTTTGAAGAGTTGTACGATGAAATAAAACAGATTGCAAGCGGTCAGTTATTCCGTTATGACATCGCTAAGCGTATTGGGCATTGTATTGGAATAGCTCCTAAAGACTATGTCTATCTGCAATGCGGAGCTAAAGACGGAGCCAAAGTATTACGCGACAAAAAAGCAATCCTCTTGCCCTCTCGAATATCCTTCCGGGTAAAAAAGAGTGTTTTCGATGATGCTTTTCCTAATATGGAATCTATCGACATCGAGAACTTATTGTGCATACACAAGAAAGAATTTGAGAAATTGTAATCATTATTAAACCAACCATACAGAAAGAAGGGCACTATTTTTAGTGCCCTTCTTTCTGTCAATACCACAATAGGATTGGCATTTTTCAACCTTGCCCAGTCCGCAAAGTGTGCGAATCAATGTCAATGCAGAAGCGGCGGGCTATCCACTCCACGATATTGGGCGGAAGTGTTTGTTTGCCGTCGGGCATACCCATCGCGCGAAGCTGTTGCCGATAGGGGCGCAACCATTGGCGTAGCGTCCTTGTGCTTACGCCTGCACAGGCTGCGAGCTGTTGTCTTGTCATTGCTTTCATTCGTTTTCTGTTTTCGTTTATTCGTTTGTCGGTTATGATTATCGGTTTACTGCTTGCTATTGAGGATTCTCCCTGCAAAATCAAGCATTTCGTTTGGAGGCTGCAAACGCATCGTTTGGAGGCTGTTTTCAACCCGTTTGGAGGCTCCTTTCATTCTGAATACAGCCTCCTCTCTCCTTGAGTGTGACGGAGTGACGGAAGAAAACCAACTTTCTTATATAAGTGTATTAAAGTAGGAGATTAATACATATTATATAAAAGTCCGTATATCTTCCGTCACTCCGTCACACTTTCCTCCTCGGAGACCTCTGCCGCCAATGCGGATTGTATGCTGCCATAGGGTATCTCGAACACACGGAAGAACGTGCCCCGACGCGTGTGACAGTCGGGGAAGCCGAGCTTGCGCATCGCCGCAGCCACCTTGCGAGAGGAGAGCGGATGACCGATGTGACCGCCGTTGAGCAGTTGGCAGATGGTGGCCGCGTTCATCAGTTTCACGGGGTCACCCTTGCAGGGCGGTCTCAGACGGGTGCGGATAAGCTGCTCCTCGTCGCTCTCAAGCCGGAAGGGGGCGTTGAGCAGTTCCATGCGTCGCTGATCGTCGGTGTGGTGAGAGGTGTTTTTTCTTTTACATTATTCAGCATACAAAAATCCCCCATTCTATTCAATGTAAAGAATAAAATGGGGGAAAGTTAATGGTGTTCAATAGCCTTAAACGGCTATGGGCTCTTCAAAAGGTTTTATTCGAGGAAATAGATTTCCTCAACGGAATATCCGCCACCCGTGAAGAGCAGATGCTGGGCATCAAGCACATCCAACAGCGGGTCGCCCCCGAGATTGACGGTGAGCGTGAAGGTGCCGTCGCCATTGTCGGCAAGCAACTCATTGCCCGGGAAGATGTCATCGCCCGTCCAGGTGGTACTCCACCAGCCAGAGGTGACGCGAATCTGGGGACTTGCGCCCTTCACGACTACATAGAATGTCTGGGTCTTCAACTTCTCCCATACATCCTGCGGAACGGTGTAGCACTCCTCACCCGTGGAATTGCTCTCAGGAGCGAAGCGGTAGTCACCGCTCCAACTGATCTCGCCGAGCGAACCGTCATTCTGCCAAACGGTGGTCTTCACTTCTTCCTGATTGCCAACCCAGACTTCCTCGGCAAAATAGATTTCCTCAACGGAGTAGCCACCACCCGTGAAGAGCAGATGCTGCTGGTCTAATACATCCAACAGCGGATCACCTGCGAGGGTGACAGCGAGCGTGAAGGTGCCGTCGCCATTGTCAGTAAGCAACTCATTGCCCGGGAAGATATCGTCGCCAGTCCAGGTGGTGCTCCACCAGCCAGAGGTGACGCGAATCTGAGGATTTGCACCCTTGACGGTCACATAGAATGTCTCGGACTTCATCTTCTCCCATACATCCTGCGGAACGGTGTAGCACTCCTCGCCCGTGGAATTGCTCTCGGGAGCGAAGCGATAATCACCACTCCAACTGATCTCGCCAAGCGAACCGTCGTTCTTCCAGATGGTGGTCTTCACGATCTCCAAGTGCCCATCAGAAGCGGGTTCGTAAGCCAGTTCTGGCATCGGGATATTCTGTGCATCGTAAGTGTGGAGCATTCCCACGAAAGTGCCCTCGTAGATATCCTTTGCGGGGACACGGAAGATGAGGTTGCTCGTGCCTTTACGATAGAAGTCCTTGTGGTCTATCAACAGCGGAGCGCCCTCAGCATCAAGCAACTCTACACTATTGATGAACTCCAAGTCAGAGCCGAACACAGTAATGAGGTCGCCTCCCTTGGCTGTCTCGCCAGGCTGCAAGGAGAATCCTGTTACCTTGGTGCGACCAACGGTCAGTGGCAGACGAGACTCCGCCTCATCGTTAGCGGTGCGCACGACAATCTTACCACCCTCTGAGGCAATCCCCGACGGAGCATTGACTCTGATCATATCGTCACTGACAATCTCGAAGTTGGTCACCTTCGTGCCACCGGGGAACTCTATCTCAGTAACATCCGTGAAACCGGAACCATTGATGGTCATCGGTTGGTTGGTGACTACCTTCGTCGGAGAGAACACCTTGATGGCAAGTCCGACGTTAGCCGAACCATTGTCGTCATCGTCAGAGCACGCCGTGAAAGTGGCACTGATGAGAACCACGGCAAGCAGCGCGCCTAAATAATTGATTATATGCTTCATAATTCTTCAGTTTTTAACTTGATTATTTACCATCCAGGGTTTTGCGTAAGATTCGGATTCTTCTTCAATTCCGTCTGCGGAATGGGATACAGGTTGAACTTGTCATCCCACTGGCGGGTAACCGTAGAGCGTGTGAGCATCAGGCTGCTGTTGATGGTAGCCACCTGAATCGTCTTGAAATACTGGGCACCCTTCTGCCAGCGGCGCACATCCCAGAAACGATGGTTCTCGAAAGCCAGTTCCACAAGGCGCTCGCGCTCATAGCGCTCTACCCATGCCGCACCATCTTCCGTAAACGGTGGCATCTGAATGTCAGCACGGTCGCGCAGCACATTGACGGCCTCGTTGGCAGTCATACCATAAGTAGCATCGTTTGCACTGCCAGTGGCATTATATACAGCCTCGGCATAGTCGAGATAGAACTCACCCAAGCGGAACAATATCCAGGTGTGACGACGACGGGTCTGATTGTCCGCCGTCGTAACGCACGAGCCATCCACGAATTTCCTAAGATAGTAACTCGTGGGGGTGGCACCATACTTGGGTGCGGCATTGAATCCGCCGGTGAATGTCTCGATGGCTTTCTTCTGGGCACCGTTGGTGGGCCACTCATCGCCGTTCTTTACCACCGTGAGAGCAAAGCGGGGATCAAGTCCCTCGTAGGGATCGACAGCAGTCAGATCGATGTTGCCGGGATAACGATGGCCGAAGGTCTCACCGTTGTCCTGATATTCATACTGGTCTATCAGGCTCTGCGTGGGGCAATTACCCGAAGAACCATTCTCCACGCCAATGGGATAGTTTGCCATCTCAAACGAGTTGTCCTCACCACGACCGAGACCAAAGATCAGCTCTGCATTGAAGAACGCATCGTGTCCCCACAAGGAGTTGTATGCACTGAGTTTCAGTCCCCAGGTAGCAGCATTGTCAAGGATGTACTTACAAGCCTCGGCAGCCTTCACCCATTTCGTCTTGTCGCCACTCGGGTTGTGAAGCGGAGAAGCGGCATAGAGTAACGTGCGAGCCTTGAGCGCAAAGGCGGCTATGCGCGTAACGCGACCAATCTCAGCACCAATCTCCGTACCGTAGGTAATCGGAAGATAAGGCGCAACGGCATCGCACTCATCGACGATGAACTTCACAATGTCATCCGCAGGGGTGCGTTTGATGTTGTTGGCCTGACCATTGGTGAGCGTGGTCGTCACGAGAGGCACGTCGCCATAGGTCTTGAACAACTCGAAATAGAAGTATGCCCTAAGGAAGCGCAACTCATAGGGGAACAACTCCATCTGGGCAATCCAGTTGTTGTAGTCACTGTTGTACTGCCAGTCGGAGATATCCGTCTCGTCAATCTTCTCCAAATACATGTTCACATCAGCAATGGCCGTATATGACTTCGTCCAGGTATTGGAATAAGGATTGGCAGGACTCCATCCGCCATTCACATAGTTATTGACTGCTCCCGTCTCGAGTGCATACTGAGCCTCGTCGGTTGCACCTGCGAGGAAGTAGGCACTGTTAGAAACAAACTCATTATTATATACCTGTGCATAGACGTCGAACACCAGATTCTTGATGCCATCGCCGAAATAATCGTAGGTCCACTTCTCATCGCGGCTCGTCTCCTCCGTGTAGTCAAGATTGGCACAAGAGGACAAGAGGAAGAGGACTGCGGATAATCCTACCGCTACCTTGTTATATTTATTAGTAATCATATTGTTACGCATTATATATTATGAATTATGCATTGTTCAGAACTGTACTGAGAAACCAACATTCACACTTTTCATTACGGGATAGCCCGTGTTGAGATTCTCGGCATCCATCGCATCGATATTGTCGAAGGAGAGGAGATTCTGACCCTGTACGAATACCCTGACACCCGTCACCTTCATAGGCTCGATGACCTTTGCGGGCAACTTGTAATAGACTTCGCAGTCGCGCAGTTTCAGCCAACTTACGTTGCGATACCAGATGGTGGAGGGCTGGGCATTGTTAGCCACATCCTCGGTTGAGAGGCGCGGATAGAGTGCCCTGTCACCTGCGATGTCGAAGCAGTTGTCGTAGTATTCCTGAGAGAGGTTGCGGTTGTTGGAAAGCGCGCCCCATACACCATCAACATAACTCAGGTTCTTCACCTGGTGGGCAGCCCCTTGCAGGGTGGCATTGATACCAAAGCCCTTATACTCTGCTCCAAGCGTGAAGGCATAGTTCACAGAAGGGAAGGCATTGCCATAGTCCTGTGCCACATAGTCATTCTCATTGATGACACCATCGCCATTGACATCCTTATACTTGATGTCGCCCACCTTCACTTGTCCGAACTGCTGGATAGGACTGTTGTCGATATCTGCCTGATCCTTGAAGAAGCCAAGGGCAATGAGTCCACGCTCTGCATCAGCAGGACCGCCGACAACAGAGAGGTTGGGATAAGCAGGGGCTTCAATCCATTCCAAGATTTCGCTTTTCACTGTCGAGAACGAAGCACCGGCATTCAGGTTCAGTCCGTTCTCGAAAGTCTTGGCGTAACGCAGACCTAATTCCACACCGTAGCTTGCCACGCGACCTTTGTCATCATAAGAAGACTGGATGCCGACAACTGCAGAATTGAGTGAAGCGGCGCTTACCAAGATGTTGCGACGCTGCTGATAGAACACATCGAGCGTCACATCAAGTGCATTGGCAATTCTCAGGTCGGTACCGATGTTTGCCTTGTAAGCAGTTTCCTGTGCAAAGTCATCGGTGGGGAACTGAGTAAGGAATGCACCCCACGAACTTGAAAAGTTGTTGCCATACCAGAACTGACCATGGGAGTTATTCCAAGCAGCAAGCCAGAGACCAGCCTGCGGCACGTAGTCAGTATGCTGAATACCACCCGAGAGGCGAATCTTTCCGTAATTGAGGAAAGTGCTTTCAGGATTATTGGCATAAATGTAACCCAGACCCAATGTCGGGGAGAATGCCCACTTGGCAGGATAGCTGCGGTTTGAACCATTAGCTGCCAGCACTACATCAGCCATCAACTTGTTGGCGTGGTCGTAATGAAGGGCGAGTTGCCAGTTGGCGCGATACCAAGTGTTGCTCCGTCCGTCACGAATCTCACTCTTCATATTGTAGTTGGCATTGGCGGCAATGTTGTCGCCATTCTTCAGTTGCGTACCGTATTTAAAACCTGCATTGAAGGTCGCGATGCGCCATTGGGAGTCCACCCATCTGCTGAAGATCAGCTTATCCTCCACCGTACCCATCACCGTCTCCTGCATGATACCGTCGGCATCATACCAGTTCCAACCGTACTGATAGCCCTTCGAGCGTGTCTCAATAGTGTTGGAAGAGTTGTCGTAGGAAGCACCTACATAGAATTTCAGGCCTTCCGTGATGATATCAAGGTCTTGCTCCAATGTCATGTTTGCCCATATCTGGCGCTGATGAGTCTTCATGAAGCCAGAACCCTGCGACTTAGCCAAGAGGTTGAAATCACCATAAGTCTGGTTACCACCCCATACACCACCAGCCGTCTTAACAGGGAAAGCCAAAGCGGGCACTTTATACAGATGCCACCAGGCATCGTTTGAGTTCACATTGGGCACGCCATTCGTCTCCATCAGAATACCGAGAATGTTGGCGCTTACTCTCGTGGTCTTGCTCACCTCGAAATCAACGTTGGTACGGATGTTTGCCTTCGAATACTTCAGCTGCGAATTCCAGTCGCCCTGGTCAGGGTTCTTGTAGAGTCCACGGGCATCCGTATAGTCAAGTTGGGTATAATACTGCACCTTCTCCGTGCCGCCAAAGAACGAGAGATATGCATTCGACTCATGCGCCGTATTCTTGAACACCTCATCCTTCCAATTGATGTTAGGATAGACAAGCGGATCACTGCCGTCCCTGAACTTCTGCAACTCAGCATCCGTATAGGCTGCCGCGGCACCGTCGTTACGGCGTGCCTGATTCAGGGCGTTGGCATAATCGTAGGCACTAACCATATCAGCCGACTGAGGGTCAAACTGTATCTTGTGCGACACACCCACCTTGAAGTGATACTTGCCGTCTTTGTTGCCGTGCTTAGTCTTCACCAGCAGTACGCCATTGATAGCCTCATGACCGTAGAGAGCCACGGCTGCAGCATCTTTCAGGACGGTGACACTCTCCACCTCCTCTACTGTGAGACGATCAATAGGACGCTCCACGCCATCGACAAGAATCAGGATGTCTTTTTCGCCAGTGGTCTGGACACCACGGATGTTAAATGATGCACCACGGCCTTCCTCGCCTTTAAAGCCAGTGTTCTGATAGGCATTCAAACCAAGGAGCTTTCCGTACAGGGCATCCGCCAGACTGACGGCCGATGTACGGCGAAGTTCTTCTGCGGTAATGGTTGTCGTTGCCGCAGTAGTAAGCAATTCCGACTGCTCAACACCAAAGCCCAGATCTACCTTTTGCGACGCCTTATCGTCCAGCGTCACCTGGGCACTCACCGCCATTGGGGCGCTACAGAGTCCCGCCAAGGTATATATCAATATGTTTCTTATTTTCATAATCTCTTAATTCTTAACTTTTAATCCTTAATTAGAAATTACCACCCGGGATTCTGTGTAAGTCCGTACCCCTTCTGAATCTCGATACGAGAAACAGGGTCAAGATACCACTTGTTCGTCCAGTAGCCGGGATCCCACCAGCGGCGAGCACCATTTACAATCTGGGGCTTCTCGTATTCAAACTTGGGCCACGGTGTACTGGGATCCCAGTTCGTGTCGCCCTCGGTCATACGATTGCCATTCTCATCCAAACGGTAGATTACAATCTCATGAAGCGGCTTGGTGAAGAGATCTTGACGCATACGGCGAACCATGTCATAGAGACGATCGCCACACTCTGCACCAATCTCACAGTTGCGCTCACGAAGAATCTCATCAATCAGGTTTGCCTTATTGGAGGTGAGATTCAGACTTGGGTTCATCGTCTCAAGACGACCCAATCCCACACGGCTTCGAACCACGTGAATATCATCGAGAGCACCTTGGAAATCACCCGTCTCGGCACGAGCCTCGGCACGTATCAGATACATCTCTGCTAAACGGATGTAGGCAACACCGATAAACTCATCATTCATCTTGTTGCTGTCATAGTCGAGCATCCACTTGAACTTCCTGTAGCCTGATGCCACATCGTCGTTTCCTTGAGCACCAAACTGATCAGGGGCGGTTCTCATAGCACCATTATACCATGTATCTATATAGGTAAAGCCATTGTAATCACCAACCACTGCAGAGGGGAAGGACGGACGGGGTACTACCATCGTCTCATACAAGCGCGGGTCACGATCAGCATAGATGTCGATGCCATTAGGATTCTTGCCTGGGCCGTAGAGATCCATATACGGGAAATTACGACCGTCCTGCATACCGAAGCACTCCATCAGCTCATTGGTGGGAACAGAACCACCCTGACGATAGCAGTCCAAAGCGAAGCCTTGCCAGCCCCATCCCCAGTTCTGCTGCTTGTTGCCATCCACAGAGCCATCGCTCAGATACTGCGTGGGATGCGCATCGAAAATCTTCTCGTGGCGTGACTCATTGTTACGATAGCGGTAGGCACGGCGGTAAGCCATACGATAGCCGCCCTCATCCTGTGTCTCGGGCTGTACGAGCTGATAATAGTTGCCATTGGCAGCATTCTCATCAAAGAAGTCATTGCAATACTGCAAGCAGCGAGTCCAAAGCGTGGGATCCTCACGACCAAACCACACATGCTCAATGTTGGTGAACTCAGTCGTCTTGTCAGCAGAATACTCCATATAGGGTGAGGAGTTGTTGAACAGAGGCGATGCAGCAAACATCCAGACCTTGGCACGCAAGGCGCGGGCAGATGCACGTGTTAAGCGACCTGACCACTGGCCAATGTCAGCATTGGGAATGCTCCAGATATAACCAGGTTCACTGATGGCACACTGTATCAGAGAGTCGATGAACTCAACGGTCTGCCAAGCCGTGGAACGACCTTCCGTGAAACCCTCTCCCACGGCGTATGCCTTCTTAACGAGGCACAGGCCACCGAAATTACGGAATGCATCGTAGTAGCGGCTTGCCATGATTGTATATGCCTCACCACGCAGACGACTCTTCTCATCGTCGCTCATGTCGGGCACCCGGTCAATATTCTCAATAATCTGCCAGCATTTACGTACGGTCTCATAGATAGATACGCGACCGTCGGCTGAAGATGACGGGTTCTTGGTAGAATAAGAGAACTTACCTTGATAGTTGCTGTTCTCCGTATCCTGGGCATCCTCAGTCAAGCCACCTGTGTAGTAGCTCTGCTTGGGACCACCCCACCCTACATAACAGTGATAGGAATCGGAAAGCACATCAATGGGCGCACCATTCATCATGTTTCCTGAAGTGTAGGTGCAATAGAGCTGTCCGTATGCACTCCAAAGGAAGTTGCGGGTATATTCCGCCTTGGAGAATACCGTGTCGATATTCACATCCACACCAGGTGCCTTCTCCAGGAAGCCATTACCTACATTGATTTCATCAACGCAAGCAGTGAAGATGCCGGTTGTCATCCCCAAAGCCAATATGTAACCAAATAACTTTTTCATAATCTTCAATTCTTCAATAATTACAATCCATCAGAAGTTCACTTGCAGACCAAAGTTATACACGCGTGTCATCGGGTAACGTACACCATAGTCTAATCCAGAGCCAGGAGCCTCGGGGTCATTTCCCTTGAAGTCTGCGAATGTCAGCAGGTTCTGACCAGAAGCATAGACTCTCACATAGTTGAGCAGCGGCAGCCACTTGGGCTTGTTGAACGTATAGCCTAACTCAAGGTTCTTCAGTCGCACATACTTAGAGTCGATGATCCACGCCCGCGAATCACGGTTGTTGTGAACGCGGTTGGTGAATGATATACGAGGCAGGATAGCATCCCTGTTGTCCTCCGTCCAAGAGTTATCGGCAACCCATTGTGCCAGTGCCGAAGTATTCGTAGAACCGAACTGATCGCGGAAGTAACCGTTCAGCTGACGGCTCGTGTTGTTAGCACCTACCCAAAGCATCGAGAAGTCAAATCCTTTCCAGTTCACGTTGGCATTGACAGACCAGGTTATTTCGGGGTTGTCCGTATAGCCAAGCGGCTTCTGGTCGTTCTGGTCGATGATGCCGTCGCCATTCAAATCCACATAGATGGCATCACCATACTTCAGGTCAATCAGCTGGTCGGGCATATCCACACCATATTTCTCCCTATAGCGCTGCTCTGTGCCCTCCTGATAGAACTCGAAGAGGTCGTAACCGAAACGTTGTCCTACCGACAAGCCAGTACGGCTCAGATAGTCATACATGGGCGGTACTTCAAGCATCTCAATCACCTTGTTTCGAGCAAAAGCGATGCTGGGACTGATGCTGTATCTGAAGTCACCGATTTTGTCAGCCCATTTCATGGTCAGTTCATAACCGTGATTCTTTACGCGACCCTCATTAACATAGCTTGCAGGCAGGCTGGTCACGGCGGGCAGCAGAGAGCCGTTAGACACCAGAATGTCCTTACGGTCTTCCCAGAAGAGATCGAGATTCACCGTCAGACGGTCATTGATGAAAGCGGCATCCACACCGACATTGATCTTGGAAGCCGTCTCCCATGTTACATTCGGGTTACCAGCGGTCAGCTCCTTCACAGCCTGCAGCCAGTTACCATTCGTACCGAAGTTGGTGCCTCGATCCTGCGGATTCCACGTCATCGAGCCAGGATAGAACTGCCATGCACCCGGCAGATAGAGGAAGCGGGCACCATTGGTGTTGTCGTTACCTACCTTACCCCACGAACCACGGAGCTTCAGGTAGCCGATAACGGGTTTGATGGGCTCCCAGAACTTTTCGCTTGAGGGAATCCAACCTACTGAGAATGAAGGGAACACACCGTAGCGCTTACCCTCGGCAAAGTTCTCAGAACCGTTGTAGCCAATGTTGAAGTCAATCATATAGCGGGTGTCATAGTCGTAGGTTGCACGCCCTACAAGACCTACATAACCCTTCGGAATCGAGATATACAGACTGTTGTCTGAATCCCACGGATAATAGGTCTTGCTCTGGTTGTAGAGAAGCAGCGCACCCACGTTGTGCTTGCCGAACTTACGAGCGTAGTTGAAGCTTGCCTCGGCATACCAGTTGCGGTTTCCCCATCTGCTCTCGCCGTAGGGAAGTGGCCAGGTAATGTTCTCCTTGCGAAGCACCTCCTGCCCGTCCACAATCGTTGCCACGTAGGTGACACCCGTACCAAATCCATTCTGGCGGTTCTTCTGCGCCGTATAATCTGTGTTATAAGAGCCCTTCACCTTGAAGTCCAGCCCCGGCGTGATGAAACTCAGGTCGAGCTTGTACTGGAGGTCGAGGTTCAGCACGTTAGTGCTCTCGTTCACGTAACCCAGGTCATAGTAGTTTGAAAGGGCATCGCGGTCGTAAGGACCTACGAGGTTCGTATCGGAAACAATATGGCGACCCTGGTCATCAACACCGATACCGGCGTAGGGAGTGGCACCCTGCAGATAGCGGAAGATAAAGCCCTCACCGCCACCCATCGTGGTGCGGTTCTGTACGCGACCACCCAGCGTGAGTGAGAGCTGGCTGTACTTGGAGACGTTGATGTCAAGGTTGGCACGATAGTTGAAGCGGTTGTACTTGAAAGTCTCATCGTCATTCTTCGAGAATGTCTTGAAGAGCGAGTTCTGATTGAGGAAACCCGCAGAGACGAAGTATCTTACGCGCTCCGTACCGCCATTCACATTCACGTTCACCTGCTCCTGCCAGGCGGCATCGTTCATCATATACTTAATCCAGTCGGTGTTGGGGAACGTGACGGGCATATCACCCGTGCGGAAATGCTCCATCACCTCCTGCGAGAAGCGGATACCCGTGCCGGCGTAAGGCGTATAGTCGCTAATGGCGGTAGTGCCGGGCCACTGGCTCATGGGCAGTGCATCGGTAATTGCCGTGTAGTTCCACATCTTGCCGTAAGTATAGGAATCGGCAAAGTCCACGAACTTGGAGATCTGCTGAACGGCAGTGCTTGCAGAGACGGTCACGGAAGCCTTGCCCGGCGTACCGCGCTTGGTTGTGACGAGGATGACACCATTAGCGCCTCGCACACCGAACACCGCCGTGGCAGAGGCATCTTTCAGGATGGAGATGTCCTCAATCTCATTGGGGTCAAGCTGGCCGAAAGGACGCTCAACACCATCGACAAGCACCAACGGCTCTGCACTATTCAACGAACCCGTACCACGCACACGGATAACCGGCTCGTCGCCGCCAGGCATACCAGAGGGCTGCACCACCGAGATGCCGGGCAACTTACCCTGCAGGGCGTTACCCACGTTGGCAACAGGGGCTTTCAGCAACTCGTCGCCGCCCATAGCGGAAACGGCACCCGTGATGGTCACTTTCTTCTGCTGACCGTAGGCAATAACCACCACCTCTTCAAGGCTCTGAAGGTCGGGCTTCAGCGTGACGGTCATCTGACGGCTGGCTCTCTGCCGCTGGGTGATGTACCCGATGTAAGAGAACTCCAGCGTCGCTCCTTGCGCAACGGATGGCAACACGTAATTGCCGTCGAGATCGGTGATCACACCCGTACCGCTGCCTACCACTACCACGGAGACACCAATCATAGGCTCACCTGTCTCATCTTTCACCTGACCTTCCACCCGGATATTCTGGGAGAAAGCCACACTGGGCAACAGACACAGCAGTGCCAATAGCCCAAAGAGATAAGATCTTTTCCTAAAAAATTTGTCCATACTTAAGTTGTTTAATAATATTTATAATTGGTTTTTAGTTGTTGAAAGATACCTTGCGTTGGCGTAATTGCCATTCATTGTTTTAGTAGCCGCCACAAAAATAATAAAAAAAAGTGAATACGCCAAGGGAAAATATTAAAATATGCTTATTTTCTTTTTAATGCCTGTCGGATTTGGTAATTCAAAAGAAAATCGTACCTTTGCACCGCCAATGGAGGAAGCCCCGTTTGTGAAGGGGTACCGTGGGCAAGATAAATTGCATAGGAATATGAAGGTATTAAAATTCGGCGGAACGTCCGTAGGTTCCGTAAAAAGCATTCTCAGCTTGAAGAAAATCGTGGAGGCAGAGGCTCGGACGCAACCTGTCGTAGTAGTGGTAAGTGCGCTGGGCGGCATCACGGACAAGTTGATTGCCACTTCCCAGATGGCACTCAAAGGTGACGAACGCTATCGGGAAGAGTTTGACCAGATGGTGGCGCGGCATCATCAGATGATAGACACCATCATCACCGACCCTCAAAAGCGCGTGGACTTAGTCAATAAGGTGGATGCACTCTTCGAACAGTTGAAGAGCATCTACTTCGGTGTGTATCTCATCCATGACCTGAGTGAGAAGACGCAGGATGCCATCGTGAGCTATGGCGAGCGGCTCTCGTCGAACATCGTGGCGGCTCTCGTCAAGGGCGGTAAGCGGATGAACGCACGCGATTTCATCAAGACGGAACAGAAAGGCAGCAAGCGGGTCTTGGCAACAGAACCTACGAACCAGCTGGTAAAGGAGGCATTCAAGGAGATGCCGCAAGTGGCTGTGGTTCCTGGATTTATATCAAGAGACAAAGACACGGGAGAGACTACGAACCTCGGGCGTGGCGGCTCTGACTATACGGCTGCCATCATCGCGGCAGCACTCGATGCGGAGGTGCTGGAGATATGGACGGATGTGGATGGATTCATGACCGCCGACCCTCGCGTCATCAAGACTGCCTACACCATCAACCAACTCTCATACGTGGAGGCGATGGAGCTTTGCAACTTTGGTGCGAAGGTCATCTACCCGCCGACTATCTACCCCGTCTGCGTGAAGAACATACCCATCAAGGTGAAGAACACCTTCAACCCCGAGCATCCGGGTACGCTCATCAAGGCTAAGATAGAGGACGACCGAAAGCCCATCAAGGGCATTTCGAGCATCAAAGGCACGACGCTCATCACGGTGACAGGCCTCTCGATGGTGGGTGTCATCGGCGTGAACCGCCGCATCTTCTCCTGTCTGGCAGAGAACGGCGTGAGTGTGTTCATGGTGTCGCAGGCATCTTCGGAGAACTCCACCAGTATCGGTGTGCGGGATGAGGATGCGCAGGCAGCCGTGAACGTGCTGAATGCCGAGTTTGCCAAGGAGATAGAGACGGGAGCCATGTTTCCCATGCATGCCGAGAGTGGGCTTGCAACGATAGCCATCGTGGGCGAAAACATGAAGCACACGCCGGGTATCGCCGGAAAGTTGTTTGGTACGCTTGGCCGCTCAGGTATCTCGGTAATTGCCTGCGCACAGGGAGCCTCGGAGACGAATATCTCATTCGTCGTGGATGGCAGATTCCTGCGCAAATCGCTCAACGTGCTGCATGACTCATTTTTCCTCTCGGAATACAAGGTGCTCAACCTATTCATTTGCGGCGTAGGCACCGTGGGCGGCAGACTGATAGAGCAGATTCGCTCGCAATATAACGAGCTGATGCAACGCAGCGGACTGAAGCTGAACGTGGTGGGCATCGCCAGTTCGAAGGCGGGCATCTATAGCCGCGACGGGATTGACCTTGAGAACTATCGGGAGTTGCTAAAGCAGTCGGAGCCAAGCAATTGTGAGCGGCTGCGCGACGAGGTGATTGGCATGAATATTTTCAACTCGGTATTCGTGGATTGCACCGCAAGCAAGGAAGTGGCAGCACTCTATCAGACATTCCTCGAACACAATATATCGGTGGTGGCAGCCAATAAGATAGCCGCATCAAGCGACTACGATAACTATGCACGCCTGAAGCGCACCGCAAGAGATCGCGGCGTGTGGTTCCGCTATGAGACCAACGTGGGTGCGGGGCTGCCGATTATCGGCACCATCAACGACCTGCGCAACTCGGGTGACAAGATACTGAAGATTGAGGCGGTGCTATCCGGCACGCTCAACTTCATCTTCAACGAGATTACCGCCGACACACCATTCTCAGAAACCGTGCACCGTGCAAAGGAGCAGGGTTATTCAGAGCCAGACCCGCGTATCGACTTGAGCGGTACGGATGTGATTCGTAAGTTAGTGATACTGACGCGCGAGGCGGGTTATCAGATAGATTTGCCGGATGTGGAAAAACATCTTTTTGTGCCTGACGAATATTTCAAGGGGAGCGTGGAGGACTTCTGGAAGAAGCTACCCGCACTCGATGCTGGCTTTGAGGAACGCCGCAAGCAATTAGAAGCAGAAGGCAAGCGGTGGCGCTTCGTTGCCACGATGGAAGGTGGAAAGACGAGCGTGTCGCTCAAGGAAGTAAGCCGCTCGCATCCATTCTATACGCTTGAAGGTTCTAACAACATCGTGCTGCTGACCACCGAGCGCTATAAGGAATACCCGATGCAGATTCAAGGTTACGGGGCAGGTGCCTCGGTGACGGCTGCGGGTGTGTTTGCTAACATCATGTCCATCGCTAACATCTGATTATGAAGCACATCATTATTTTAGGCGACGGAATGGCAGACCTGCCCGTAGAGAGGTTAGGCGGCAAGACTCCATTACAGTGTGCAGAGAAGCCCATGATGGATCAGTTGGCAAGGGAAGGACGGACAGGCATGTTAGTGACTGTGCCCGAAGGATTCCCCCCAGGTTCGGAAGTGGCGAATACAGCCATTCTCGGATATGATTTGAATAAGGTATATGAGGGACGAGGCCCCTTGGAAGCGGCTTCCATCGGCTATGAGATGGCGGATGACGACCTCGCCATCCGATGCAATCTCATCACGTTAGAGGATGGGAAGATTATCACGCACAACGGTGGAAACCTGGAGACGGAAGATGCGAGAGGACTCATCCAATACCTCAATGAGCATCTTGGCAATGAGCGCGTGAAGTTCATCACGGGCATCCAGTACCGTCATCTGCTGATTATCAAGGGTGGCTCGAAGCATATCGAGTGTGCCCCACCCCATGACCATCCCAATGAAGAGTGGAAACCGTTATTGGTGAAGCCGATGAAGAATGCGCCAAAGGATTCAGAACTCTCTCCGCAAGAGACGGCAGACTTGCTGAACACACTCATACTCCGCTCACAGGAATTACTTGCCAAGCATCCATACAACATTGCCAAAGCCCAACGAGGTGAGCGGCAAGCAAACTCTATCTGGCCCTGGAGTGGCGGGTATCGGCCTTCGATGGAAACCTTGATGGCGCAATATCCGCAGATAAAATCAGGCGCAGTAATCTCCGCCGTTGATTTGATTCGTGGTATCGGGCATTATGCTGGGTTGAAAGCCATTGAGGTAGAAGGGGCTACGGGACTTGCCGACACCAACTATGAAGGTAAGGCACGGGCAGCCATTGATGCCTTGCGGAAGGATGATTTCGTGTTCGTGCATGTAGAAGCAAGCGACGAGGCGGGGCATGATGGTGATGTGGAACTGAAGGTGAAGACTATCGAATATCTCGATCAACGGCTGATTGCCCCTATATATAAAGAGGTGTCGGCATGGGATGAGCCTGTTTGCATCGCCGTACTTCCCGACCATCTGACACCCGTGGAAATGAGAATCCACGTAGGGCAGCCCGTGCCATTCCTCATTTGGCATAGGAATATCAAGCCCGACAACGTGCAGCAATACGATGAGGCAAGCTGTGCCAAAGGTGGTTACGGATTGCTTCACTTGGATGAATTCATAAAAGAACTAATGAAAATAGCATAACAATGAAATACTATAGCACCAACCAACAAGCCCCGATAGCCGATTTGCACAAGACAGTAGTAAAGGGGTTGGCAGAAGACAGAGGACTCTATATGCCAGAGCGCATCAAGCCTCTGCCCAAAGAATTCTTTGACACCATCGAGAAAAAGACTTTTCAGGAAATTGCCTACACCGTGGCGGATGCTTTCTTTGGAGAAGATGTGGAGGCAGATGCACTCAGGCAGATCGTCTATGACACTTTGTCATTCGATTGTCCTGTCGTGAACGTGAAGGATAATATCTACACCCTGGAACTCTTTCACGGCCCTACCCTTGCGTTCAAGGATGTAGGTGCGCGTTTCATGGCGCGGCTACTCCAGTATTTCATCCGTCAGGAGGGTAAGAATGAGCAGGTGAACGTATTGGTGGCAACAAGTGGCGACACGGGTTCAGCCGTTGCCAATGGTTTCCTCGGCGTGGAAGGTATTCATGTGTACGTACTCTATCCGAAGGGAAAGGTCAGTCCGATTCAGGAGTGTCAGTTCACGACCCTTGGGCAGAACATCACGGCGATTGAGGTGGATGGCGTGTTTGACGACTGCCAGGCGTTGGTGAAGAATGCGTTCATGGATGCTGAACTCAATCAGCACATGAAACTCACCTCTGCCAACAGCATCAACGTGGCGAGATTCCTGCCGCAGGCATTCTACTATTTCAATGCCTACGCACGGCTTAAAGAGAATTTGGGCGACAGCCAACAACTCGTTGTATGCGTGCCAAGCGGAAACTTCGGAAACATCTGCGCAGCCTTGTTCGGTCATCAGATGGGACTGCCCGTGAAGCGCTTCATCGCCGCTAATAACGCAAATGACATCTTCTATAACTATCTCAAAACAGGGATATACGAACCCAAACCCTCGAAGCAGACACTTGCCAACGCGATGGATGTAGGCGACCCGAGCAACTTTGCCCGCATCTATGACCTCTATGGTAAAAGTCATGAGCGGATTTCCGCCTTAATCAGCGGAGCCACTTACAGCGACGAGCAAATCAAGGCAACGATGAAGCAGTGCTACAAGGAAACGAACTACATACTCGACCCGCATGGAGCCTGCGGATATCAGGCACTGGTTGATGGCTTGCAAGAAGGAGAGATTGGTGTATTCTGCGAGACTGCCCACCCTGCAAAGTTCAAGGAAAAGGTAGATGAAATACTTGGCATCGATGTGCAGATTCCTGACCGATTGGCCGCATTCATGAAAGGCAAGAAGCAAAGCGTGGCAATGTCAAAGGACTTTGCTGACTTCAAGCGCTTCTTGCTCGGTTGATTTCTTCCCTCAACGTAGCATCCTTACATTGTGCCGGGGCATTTCTTAATGATGCTCCGGCACAATGGCAAAATAGACGAGATCTTCGTCAGCAGAGTCGTTGTGCATGGAATGCGAGTGCCCCATCGGGCAGTAATGAACGGAACCTGCCTGAATATCTTCACGTCCGTCATCGTATGTAAAATGCCCCTTGCCGGAGAAGATATACACAATCTCGCAGTTACCCTCATGCTTGTGATAGCCGCTTGAAGCCCCCGGGGCAAGACGGCTCATCATAATCTTGCACTTTCCGTCTATGAAGTTCTGAGTGGTCAGCAGACCTTCACCACCCCTGAAGTTCATGATTTCCTCTTTCTGGATTTTGTCGTAGTCGATAATCATACGCTTTTATTTGTTTGGGATTCGTATTCTAAAAAAGAAAGCACTGCCCCTGTAAGCCGGGTTCTGTACCACAATGATGTGGTGTCTGTCATTTATCTACACCGCAGGTCACCCTGCGGCTCAAGCGTCCTACCCTCCATCGTTTACTCGGACGGGCAACCCTCAGACGATGGTATATGCGGACTTGCAGCCTCCAGCAGGCACAGCCCAATGATCACCCATTGGCTGGTGGTCTCTTACACCACCTTCTCACCCTTGCCCTTGCGGGCGGTCGTTCTCTTCTGCCCTCACCTACTGTCACCAATAGCTTCTACTTTCGGAAGTGGAGCGCCCTGTGCTGCCCGGACTTTCCTCTCGTGCCGTAAAGACACCAGCGACAGACCGTGGCAGATGCTTTCGTGGATGCAAAGGTAAGCAGAAAAATCAAGAATGAAGAAACAAGGCGTGAAAATATCCGTGTGACAGAGGGAAATGTTAAATTTGTCAGCATTTTAAGATTTTAAGTGCCAATCGCAAAGAGCCGTTAAGCGTGTTGCCGAAATTGTTAAATTGGGACAAATATTCACGACAATTTGTCAGTATCCGAGAAATTGCCCTTATATTTGCACAAGAAAACTCGAGTGAGTTAACGCAACAGACAAGTTGCATAAGTTGAACATAAACTATAACAAAATGACTGAGAATATGAAAAAGATTGTAAACGTGGCAACTCCCGCCGTGTGCGCAGTTGCCTTGACACTCTCCGTAGTGGCATTCAACAAGACCAATGCGGCTCCCACTCCTACCCCCGTAGTGACGACTTCCGCCCCCGCAGGACAGCCCGTTGATCTGACTTACGCAGCCGAGAAATCTCTGCCTTCAGTGGTCTATATCAAATCCGTGCAGAACTCCAAAGTGCAGACGATTGAGTATTCTGACCCGTTTGAGGAGTTTTTCAGCGACCCATTCGGTGGTTTCTTCGGACGCGGACAGGGTAACAATGGTAAGCGTCAGCGCCAGGTGCAGACTCCGAAGCGTGCTGCGGCAGGCTCGGGCGTGATTATCTCCGCCGATGGCTACATCGTGACAAACAACCACGTGGTGGATGGTGCTGACGAGCTGACTGTCAGCCTGACAGACAACAAGGAGTATTCTGCACGCATCATCGGAACGGACAAGACAACCGACCTTGCGCTGATTAAGATTGACGGCAAGAATCTGCCTGCCATCACCATTGCCAACAGCGATGATGTGAAGGTCGGCGAATGGGTGCTCGCTGTGGGTAATCCCCTCGGACTGAACAACACCGTGACGGCTGGCATCATCTCCGCCAAAGCCCGCACACTTGGTGCTAACGGTGTAGAGTCATTCATCCAGACCGACGCAGCCATCAACCAAGGCAACTCCGGCGGTGCATTGGTCAATACCCGCGGCGAATTGGTAGGTATCAATGCGATGCTCTACTCGCAGACGGGCACTAACATCGGCTATGGCTTCGCTATCCCCACCACCATTATGAATAAGGTGGTTGATGATCTGAAGCAGTATGGTAACGTACAGCGTGCCATCATCGGCATTCAAGGTACTGATGTGAAGAACTATGTGGATGCCGAGAAGGAGAAAGATAAGGAGATTGACCTCGGCACGATGGAGGGCATCTATGTGGCAAAGGTCATAGAGGATGGTGCCGCAGAGGCTGCCGGCTTGAAAGAGGGTGACGTGATTACCGCCGTGGACGGCCAAAAGGTTACCAAGTTCGGTGAGCTGCAAGGAATCCTTGCCAAGAAGCGCCCCGGTGATAAAGTAAGCATCACTTACCTGCGCAACAAGAAGAGCCACACCGTTTCGGCTACGCTGAAGAACGAGCAGGGCAACACAAAGGTTGTCAAGAATGCAGACCTCGATGTACTCGGTGCCAACTTCCGTGCCATCACCGATGCACAGAAAGAACAGCTGAACATCGGCTACGGTCTTGAGGTGCTCAAGATTAACGGTGGTAAACTGAAGGATGCCGGCATCCCCAAGGGCTTCATCATCCAGAAAGCCAACGACCAAATCATCAAGTCCATTGAAGACTTGCAGTCCGTCGTGAAAGAAGCCTCTACCAGTAAGGAGCCTGTGCTCTACATTCAGGGAATCTATCCCACCGGCAAGAAGGGCTATTTCGCCGTTCCTTTGGAGAATGACTAATCAAACATTTCGGAATAATGAAGTTTATCAGAAACATTACACTCGCGATTGCGCTGGCGGCTTGTGCCGCCAGCCAATCTGTATCTGCAAAGTCCCTGTTAGCGCCCAAGGCGTACATATTCGGCTTTGCCGCGTCGTTCAATGACTCTACGGTTTATTTCACAGGTATTCAGGAGATGGACAGCGTATGGGTAGATCCCAAGAACGGTTTCTTACTCGGACGAAGCAACTATTCGTATCAGCTGCGCGACTATTTCTCTCAAAAGCTTGACCAGCCGCATCGCACCTGCGTAGTTATCAGTTCCTTGAAGCGCCAGGATGTGGAAAAGAAATACCTGAAGATGAAGCGCCAATATACGGTGAAGAATGCCGGTAAGTACGATGTCCGTAATCTCACCGATGCCGACTTCCGTTTCAAGGCTGTGAACATGGGCGGTGGAGAGGTAGAAAAGCCGAAGGCTACCAGGAACGACAAGAAAGCAAAGAAGAATAAAAAGCAGAAGAACAAGAAATAAATCTACCGAACAGAAAGAAAAGAGGGGAGTGAAAACTCCCCTCTTTTTGAATGCAGTGATCATCACTCTATGCGTATCCTCCTCTTCGGAATGTACTTCACAAAGTTCACATTCGCAATCGCCTTCTTGATTTCCTTGTCCGGAACAAGGTTTACATAGAGGTTCTTGATGTGAATCCTTGCATTGAACTCCTCCAAAGTCTGCGCACCGGCAGACGCCACGCCCAACTTCAGTAATCCGAGATGGGGCACGCGGATGGGATGCCCGTTGCACAGCAACTCCCCAATCTGCTTGATGATGGCTTGTAGGCAAGCTGTCACCATGCCTCTCTCCACGCCCGAATCCTTTGCGATATGGGCTACCAACTCCGTCATGTCGAAGGGTTTGTCGTAGAGCACCTTTACAAACCACTTCCCGAATGCTGTGGTAAAATCATTCTGATTCTGCCACGGGGTTACACGAATTCTACTATCCATACTTTTTTATTATTTAATAAATTAACATTCATGGTATATCCTCCTCTTCTTCATCCTTTGTTGCTTGCTCCCAATGCGACTTGTCGGTCTCAAACTTCACCGCACGAAGCAGCTCCTTAATCTCCTCGCAGGGCGTGAAGAGCAGGTGTGCACTCTTCACTTGTTTGGCGGACACATACTTTTGTATATCATCCTTCTCTGGGTCAAACTCTGGGTGCGATTTCTTCACGTCGTTTACTCCGATGCCACTGGAATGGATGCCAACTTTGAATGTCCCGAGATTGTCCACTTTGATGGGGTGACCTCCGCAAAGCTGCTCCTCAAACTGCTTTAGGAAAGCATCAAACACCAAGGAGATTGAAGACTCCTCTATACCCGAGTCCTTCGCTGCATGGGCGCATAGTGTCTTCGAACTAATCGTCTCGCCATGCTGAACTCTTCCATAAAACTTTTTGTATGCAGAAGAATACTGGTTATTGTTCTGCATAACATTAATTGTAATTTTAGACATAATTTTAAGTGATTAAAAAATACCAATATTAAATAGACTCCTCCTCAATCATTTTCTTAATCATTTTCTTCAATGACTGAAGATTCATTGAGAGTTCTGCATCGAAACTTTCCCCGCCTTCGTGATTCAAGTAGTCGCTTGAAACCGTCTGGCGGAAAGGCTCGACTGAAATACCTGTGACGCGATTGCTGCGCACACACTCCACGAACTGCTTATACTCCTCCGTGGAAAGCGGGGCAAGCTCATCGCCATCGTCACACAAATACATATCCAAGCCGAAATCCGTCCACTTTGAAGTATTCAAAGGAATAAGCCACATACAGATTCGGCTGTTGAAGCGAAGCATCGGGCAGTCAATCCACTGCTCGTTGGAACGGATGGAGAGTGGCAATTCTCCATACGGAAGGCAGCTCCTGCCACGAATGTTGCAGCGCAAGTTGGAAAGCCACACCACCTTCCAACAGTGAGTCACACTCCCGACAATCAGCTCCAACCGTCCCGTCTCCACATCGTCATACCTGACGATGTCCTTTAATCTCATCGTTTTTTTACCATTGTGTATCATAGTTTAATTTAGTAATAAAGGCGGGCATAGCACACCTAAAGTTATTAAGTCTAAAAAATATATAAACCAAAATTTATCTTTGGTGATACAAAGGTACAAAGAAAAAATCACCCCTGCAATAGCATAAGTCAAATCCTTAGGGTTTCTAATTCAAATCCTTAACTCCCCCATTCCATTGACGGCTCATGGACATATTTCCTTGCCTCTGCATATAAATAATAAATGAACACGCGCACATACGCACGCGCATAGGGTCATTTTCTCTTTGACTTGCAGCCATTTTTCATTTGACTTTAAGCTATTTTTTGTTTGACTTGCTATCATTTTTCACTGAAATATGACTGCAAGTCGGACGAAAAATGACTGTAGGTCACGCAGAATATAATAGCAAGTCAAACTTAAAATGACATAGCCCCCATAAAAAGTTAATACCACGACATGAAAAAATTGATGAAAATTTGGTGATACAATATTTTTTCGTAATTTTGCATCGTGTTCCTTTCATAGGGCACAAACATTTTATTTGCTCAGATTCCTCTCGAACTTGCACCTCGAAAAAGAATTAAGAGCATTTCATACATCCGTGGAGCATACGCAACAGCGTAGGTTCCTTCCATAGGATGTATGAGGCAGTGCAAGGCCTGAGAGGAGTATGGATTAGGGTCTGCGCTTTCTTTGTATAAGTTGGTGCTTACTCACCATTAAAATGAAGCGAAGTAATAACCAACAGAATATGAAAACAGTAAAATGCTTTGCCTTTATTTGGGCGATTCTCTTCCCTTTTCTCATTGGATGTGGGAATGCAAACACGAAGTCAGATGTAATGGTAGAGGAGTTCAACGACTCTATACAGGTCATTGAGTGCATAACTGACAAAAAGATTCCTGATGGTTTTACTTTGGGGAAAGTTATGGAATGTAAGGGACATAACAAAGAAGAAGAGAACATGCTCAGTCAGTTTCGGTCGTATAATCTGGCTCTTTTACGGGGTGACATAGACAATGCCATTCACTATCAATACCCAGATGCAGCAAAGTATTTCAAGGAATATTATCCCGGCGAAAGTAATGATGGAGTTATGCGTAAACTGTTTGAGGAGTTTTCCATGCATGCAATTGAGCAAGTAAAACGCTTTGAAAATCACGGCATAGAAATAAACATTGTGGTTAGCCGACTTATCAGAAAAGTAACGTATGGAGAAAATATTTTTTATGTCTTTGAGATTGTTTCCAATATGGTCAATGATAATCTCCAACTTCACACTACACCAGATCTTACGTTGGCTGTATCATCCAATAACGGCAAGAATTGGACTTTTAATGCAATGAACGACGATACTCCCAATATCTTAAGAATAAGTTTTTCTAATGAAATCGTTGATAAGGTTATGGGGTACTAATAGAACTTTCTAAAAATTACATTTTAAATTAGTATTAGTATGAAGTACACAACAGAAGAAATTGGAAAGATGTCATGGCAACAATGGAATGAAGTCATGGCTAAAGAATTAAATGATGGGGGCTTTAAGGCCAAAGAATTTAATAAAGAAGTAGGCCGATGGACAAAAACAGGTCAGTATTCAGCTGGAAATGAGCCTAAATTATTTGTTTTAGGAACAATAGAAGACAGTTGTGCAATATCGTATCTTAAAAAACTCGGTTTATTGAACAATGGTAGATGTCCGATGTGCGGTGCTTCTATTTATGGGAATCCTGGAAGATTTACCAGTGGTTATGACCCTGATTATCATTTTCAGATTTGTCAGAATTGTGTAAACACTCGTGGTGGAATGAGGAGACATTCATCCAGTGGGTGCATTATAGCATTATTGCTCTTTCCCTGGTATCTCGTTAAGAATTTGTTTTAAAAACTATATATAGAAGAGTCACTATTATGAATTGGATTATATTAATTATTGCAGCCATTATACTTCTTTGTATTAAGAACTTTATCTTTAATAAAATAGATGAACATGAAAAGAAAGCACTATCCACCCCTGGACGTGCCAACTTTTTAAGAGAGCATTATCAAGATGTTATTACATTTGTTGAGAACAAGCCAAATTATCAAATACTATTCGAACGGGCGGATATGATTAAGATAGGCTTAAAAGACGGAAACGAATACTATGCCATTAGCAATTTCAGCGATGGTGTAGCAATTGCATTCGTGCGCTATTCTTCCGTAGTGAAAGAGTGGCACTTTAAGCGAGACGAGATGCCAAATCATATTATTTATGAAATAGGGAAAGTAAACTAAAGATGGTTACATTTATAATTCTTGTCATCATTTTGATTGTTGGCAAATTCCTATTTGACAGCATGCAACAGTCTGACAAAATGAAATCAGAAGGAGGTGTGCGTAAGAAATACAAGGTTCTTGTTGATTCACTCTTAGCAGCAGACCCAAGAAATAAAATATTTCAAGAAACTAATACTTTCGTTTCCGTTGGCATTTCTGGCGTTGCCGGCTCACAGATATTTAATATACAAGCTACTTTTGGGACGGTTACTATCCAAATGAAAGTAAGTAACAATCCTTTGTTGGGTAACATAAATATGGAATGGCAGTTTCCAGAATCAATGAATCAAGAGCACATGCTCATGAAAATGAATGATGATATAAATAAAAAGATGCAATCATTAATGGAAAGATACCAATAATATGTTACGAGTATTAAAAGCTGGTTTTGCCTTTAATCGATTGGCGAAGTCATTGAAGGAGATATTAGACAATTTACGTCTTTATCAATTGAATTATGACATAGATTGTCTATATAAAGCTGCTTGGATTTATAAATTTGGGGTTGCAGATTCTCTTGAAAAATGGAATTGGTCCTTGTATGCAAAGATTTCCATTCCCGATTATCAAATGTTGGGGCGGATAACTCTTAATGAAGCAATCATGATTGCTACATCTAAAATTGTGAAAGAGACAAACCAATTATCAGAACGGCAGCAAGTATATATCGATGGCATTATGGAAGGCAATCAAGCCTACAACGATGTAAGCCACCTTTTATCTCTTGATATTAAGGATAAACTGCGCCCATAAAGAAGTTGTGTAATACAAATGATGAACAAGAAACCTTTTGATGAAATCTGCAATGGAACATATTAGTGATGTAATAAAAGGAGCTGTTAGGCTAAAAGCAGAACCAATTTCTACAGGATTTCAGTTTTTAGATAAGGCAATTGGCGGATATTACCCGGGGTCAATGACAACAATATGCGGAGCAGAGAATAGTGGAAAGTCTGCATTTGTTATCTCGCAGATAAATCATATTGCAGTTAATTTGCATATCCCGACACTACTTGTTTTAAGCAATATGTCAAAAAGGATTTTTCTCTCGTGTATGGCAGCATATTATTGTGGAATAGAAACTAATAATATCAATACACTTTTAGATAAGAAGGAATATCAGAATGCAATTAAAGATTACTTTAAATTGTTGAAAGAAGCACCCTTATACGTTGTCAATATAGAAAGTCGGGATGGGAATTTCCTAAATAGACTTAAAGAGTTGATTACATCAAATGGTATTCAAATACTCTTTATTGATGAAATCGTTCCTGTGTATTCTGAAAAGCATGAGGTCATATTAACATCATGGAAAAGTCTTGTCATGAAATTAAATATTCCTATGGTTGCAACCTCTTGCACATGGTCTTGGCGTGAAGGGATAGACAGAGTAAAGCCTGCATTATGTGATTTGTTTCAAAATGATGTTCGTGGGGAAGATGTTGTTATCGGTCTAACCAACTACGAACAATTTGATATTTGTTGTGATGAGCGAGGACAAGATTTGCATGATACCATAGGAGTTGAGATCCTGAAACAAAAAGGTGGGAATAAGAAACGAAAATACTTGTTGCCAAAGAAACATCTGTATTTAAGAAACAATACAGAAAAAACACAGGATGAGATTAGGAAATCAAGTGGGGGTAAGATAGATTCTCTTATTGATGCGTTTGATTTGATAATAGAAGACGAGATTGTTAATTCGAATTAAAAATAAGTAACCAATAACAAGGAAACACATGCGTGCATTGGAATACATACTTTCAAACTATTGGAAACCATCAGTTCAGAGGTATTTTAGTGAGAGAAGTGTTTTAAGGGCTTTGGTGCATACTTTGAATGAAGATGAACTAAAGTTATTGAACAAAGAACTTAAACAAGGAAGCTCAAAATGGAAAATAGAGAATGATTTACGTAAGGAAATAGATAAAGCTCTAAAGA
Source organism: Prevotella sp. (assembly GCA_022511065.1). Lineage (GTDB taxonomy): Bacteria > Bacteroidota > Bacteroidia > Bacteroidales > Bacteroidaceae > Prevotella. The sequence continues at coordinate 30,009 of JAFLSG010000002.1, read as the reverse complement.
AATATCTCCCTCACAAAACGGAATCGATTTCTGCACTATTGCGACTATACACGAATAGAAAAAGTGGTCGTGTCATCTATGCTCGGAAAGAATTGAAGAAAAGGTTTGAAACACAGCCTTATAATGTTCAAAAACAGATTCTGAAAGCATTCCTATATGGTTGCAGAGGTGATAGGATTAGAACATTTTGGTATTTACGAAAGCATTGGGATAAATATTTTCATGAAGATGTAAAATATCTATGGGAATTGTATCACGAAAAAGATTGCCAGTTAGTAATCATTAAGCATTTTCCAATGGAATATGTGTATGAAAATCTAAAATTCTTGGATTCAGAAAGTAATTACACACATCTTTGTATCAAGCTAATACATCACCCTTTATTCCATATAGATAAAAGCAAATTTTCATCTTTATTTGATGAAAGTGCTGATGTGGAATATCTATTTATTTTGGCGCTGTCAAACAGTCAATGCGAAAAAGGAATGGCTACCCAGATATTATATGAGCAAATTGTGAGATATATTAACTACCAACAAACAAGTCCCATAAAGAAAATTGACGGACGGTTGCTATTGGAAGATGCCCCGTCTGTCAATCAATTACCATGGTACTATTCAAAGGACGACAACTTATCTACAAAACACTTCGATGTGGTGACTCGAATTCTTTGGTGCATGGGAAGGTTAGGATTAGCTGAAGAACTAATAGATTATGCGGTGTGGGATGATTTGGTACAGAAAAAAGTCATTCGAAATATTTATGAAGCAGAACTGTATGACGACTCTCAATGTTGGAATATGTTTCGCATGACTATTGCCGAATGCTTACCAGATGAATATAAATCAATGGTACATTTTTCATCTGACCAACCACAAAGCAAAGAGCAAATTATGGCAGAATTAAAAAACAATTGTGTCCTAAACAATTTGATAAAAACATTTGGGCTAGAGATTGAATAATAAAAAGGATAAGAGCATGAACCAAAGCCTATGAAAAAGTATTTTATAATGATTACCATTACATTGGTAATGTTATTAATAAGTTTAGGATTCTGTTCGTGCAAAAGAATTACGGCGGGACATGAAGGTATCTTGGTTTATCTCTATGGCTCTGATAAGGGATACAATGATGTGTCAATAGTTGTTCCTTGGGTCAGGGTCACATGGTTTAATCCGCTTACACAAGCAGTCTATGAATATCCCACGTTTGTGCAGACCGTGGACTACCCTGCATTTGAAATCCCTGCAAAAGACGGATTGCCGTTTACCGTTGAAGCCCGTGTCTCGCTGAAGATTATTGAGGGACAATCTGCTCCCATCTTTAGAAAGTATAGGAAGGAAACACTGTATGATGTCATCGGCGGAATCGTGTTTGAGTATGTAAAAGACACGTTCAGAAGCGAGATTAATAAACTGACTTCCGAGGAGATAATCTCCAAAAGGGACAGTTTTGAAATGGCTGTGAGGGAGCGGTTGGCAACAACATTGTACAAAGAGGGATTTCAACTTGAACTCCTCACCTCTGGTCTTACCTATCCACAAAGCCATTGCAACTGTTGCCAATAGCGGTAAAGCAATTCTATTGAAGAGCAATGACAAAATGAATTTTATCATTTACAATTCGGTGTTAAAAAGAGCAATGGGTAAGCATGGGTTTTGTACCATTTTCATGAGTTTGGTGGTAACAATCTGTTCATGTCATCAGCAAGCGGACACTGCTAATGCACAGGAAGAAGTGACGGACAGCGCAAAAGAGGAACGATGTCCGCCTACGCCGGGGGCATGACGAGGAAGGGGGAAGTTTCTTATGGTATTACTGAGGGTTATTTGCTTCAAATATTTTCATCCGTTCCTCCAACAAGTCATATTGATGCTCTTCAATGAATGATGTACAAACCCGAAGCCCTTCTTGATGGCTTCCACATGTAACAAGACAAATGGCAGAAACACCATAATACATAAGTTCATGGGCCAATTGCCCGCTGCTCATACCCGGATAACCAATGGTAAAATAAAAACCATCGGCAATTGGTTCATCAAGATCTTTATCATACACGATATAGAAGTTATGCCGGGAGAAGATCTCCTTTAACCTCTTAGCCCGCTTACCATACGCACTGACTTCCTTACGGAAATCATAAGTCCTATCAACAGCAGCCTTCAGCATTGCAGCCATAGCAAACTGCGCACTGTGGCTTGTTCCTGATGACAACGCATACAACATGCGGGTAGAAAATACAGGCCCAAACGCCAAGCCCTCATACCGATTTGCCAATGCTTCGTATTTACGACGGAATAACGCATCACCGATGCAAGTTACCCCAATTCGTTCCCCCGCATAGCTGAAAGCCTTCGACCCGCTGATTAGCAACAGGTAATTGTCCGTATAACGAGCAACGGTAGCTTGATAAGGTGGTTCATAAGGAACGGACAAGTCTTTTCTGAAATCCATCGCAAAATAGGCAAGGTCCTCCATCACGACGGCATCATATTCAGTTGCCAATTCGCCGATAATCTTCAATTCTTCCTCACGCAAACAAATCCATGAGGGATTATTCGGATTGGAATAGATGATTGCACAAATATTGCCTTGCTTCAAATAGCTTTCCAGTTTATCCTTTAGTTTTTCACCGCGAAAATCATATACGTCAAATGTCGCATACTTTATGCCCATCACCTGCAACTGCATTTTCTGAACGGGAAATCCTGGGTCGATAAACAAGACGGTGTCCTTTTTCGGGTCACATTGGGAACAGGTAAGAAATGCAGCAAACGTACCTTGCATCGATCCACTGACAGGCACACACCCCTCAGGACTTATATCCACGCCAACAAAAGCCTTCACGAATTGCGAAGCCGCCTCTTTCAGCTCTGGCGTTCCTTGAACATTGGGATAAGAATGCGCGATACCATTCTGCAATGCCTTAATCTGTGCATCAACACCTACTTGAGCAGCAGGCAGACCAGGAATCCCCATCTCCATCTTGATGAATTCCACTCCTGATTTCTTTTCCGAAACAGAAGCCACAAGTTGCACCTCACGGATTGTCGCTTTCGCAAAGTCTTGAATACCGAACTCTTGGATGAGCCCGTCCACAATTTCCTTCCTGATTGGAGTATCCATCTTTGCGCCCATATTATTTCTGGGCTCCTTTCCCTATCGCGAGAGCTTTGATATTAGCCTCCACTACCGCCTCGCCTTTCCTGCTAAATATGCGTCGGATTGCCTCCTCTAACTTACTATATTCAATTCCTATGGCTTTTTGGGCAGCACCTAATAATATCATGTTGGCGGAGCGATGCACTCCATTCTCCTTAGCCGTCTGCAGTATATCAAGCACGATTACATTCTTCACACTTTGCAAATCCGCCTGAATCAATTCAATGTCTGGATAGTTGGGGATGTTCACAAAAGGGGTACTGGAAGTGATAAGCCATCCGTCTTTTGAAAGATAGGGCAAGTAACGCAATGCCTCCATCGGCTCCATCGAAATTATCACATCCGCCTTACCTAATGGAATCAGATCACTACAGATAGGGTTACTTGAAATGCGCAGATTTGAATGCACATCGCCTCCACGCTGTGACATTCCATGCACCTCAGCCTGCTTGATATAGAGATTTTCCTTCATGGCAGCCTCTCCGATAACAGTCGCAATGGAGAGGATACCCTGTCCGCCAACTCCACACAATATAATGTCCGTCTTCATTGTTTCGCTTCCTTTTGCTCCTTTACTTTCTTCTGTTTCAGATGTTTGCATAACGTCTGCATACACTCACGGCGCGGAATAATCACACTCACACCATGATAGTTGATCTCATCACGAAGCGTCTGCATGATTTCCGGAATATTCTTCGGGATGGGATTCACGACCTTCAAGTGTTCATCAGCCACACCAAGCCCACGGCAGATTGCCTCAAACTTATTCGTGCCTGCAGAGTCTTGACCACCCGTCATGGCTGTTGTCAGGTTGTCACTGATAATGACGGTTATGTCTGCCTGTTCATTCACGGCATCCAATAATCCCGTCATTCCTGAGTGTGTGAACGTGGAATCTCCAATAATGGCAACAGCAGGCCACTGACCTGCATCAGCTGCTCCCTTTGCCATCGTTATGGAAGCGCCCATATCCACACAAGCATGAATTGCCTTGTAGGGCGGTAGGAAGCCCAACGTATAGCAACCAATATCTCCAAAGACACGCGCATTGGGATAGTCACGCAGCACCTCGTTCAATGCAACATACACATCACGATGCCCGCAACCTTGGCAAAGTGCCGGTGGACGAGGCACTACATTCTCACAGGCTGCATAGCCTTCCCCGCGTTCTATACCAAGTGCCTTTTTCAGTAAATCGGGATTCAACTCACCTGTACGGGGCAGTTCACCCGTCAAACGACCTTGGATAACTGCATTTCCAGGCATTACGCCACGCACCTGATCTTCTATGAACGGTTGTCCTTCTTCAGCAATCAGTACGAACTCACAATCGTCTGTCATTCGCCGAATCAGTTTCTTTGGGATAGGATACTGACTAATCTTCAGCACCGGGAACGGACAACCATCCGGGTAGCACTCCATCAGATAGTTATAGGCGATGCCACTTGCAATAATTCCTAACCTATGATTGTCCGCATCCACGTATTGGTTATACTTGCTATCTACCGCCATTTGCTCCAACAAAGGCTGCTGCCCCGTTACAATGATGTTGCGCTTGCGTGCAGGAGCAGGCAGTAAGACCCAGTTGCTTGGTAAGGCGTTATAATTCAACTCATTTTGTGACCGTGCCTCATCCTTTACTTCCACTACTGCACGAGAGTGAGCCATACGGGTTGTGACACGCATCAGTATCGGCAGACAAAGCTGTTCCGACATGTCAAATGCTTCCTGCATCATGTCGTATGCCTCCTGCTGAGAACTTGGTTCCAATATCGGAATCATGGCGAACTTCGCATAAAAGCGCGAGTCCTGCTCGTTCTGACTGGAATGCATGAAGGGGTCGTCGGCTACTAATACCACCAGACCACCATTCACGCCCGTCATTGCCGAGTTCACGAATGGGTCTGCGCAGACGTTCAGTCCTACATGCTTCATGCACACCATTGCCCGTTTGCCCATAAACGACATACCAAGCGCAGCCTCCATTGCCGTCTTCTCATTCGTGGACCATCGGCTATGTATCTTTCTTTCCTTGGCAAGAGGGGAATCCTGAATGTATTCCGTAATCTCCGTAGAGGGAGTACCCGGGTATGCATACACCCCACTCAAGCCTGCATCAATCGCCCCTTGGGCTATTGCTTCGTCACCTAATAATAATCTTTTCATTTTTCCTTAGAAAGTATAACCCAGCGTCAGCAGCAACTGATGGCGCTTATTGCTCACACTCACCGTGCCGTCTCCGTTGCTACGACCTCCGTGCCAAGCATCCATTGATACAGGCGTTTCATAATACTGTATCGGGTGGAAATCACCGTTTGTGGCGCTATACTGATATGCCAAGTCGATATTAAAACCACCGACTTTGTAACCGAGTCCGCAGGTGATGCGATGGGTATCCTTCCAGTTCGTGTAGTCGGTCGTGGAAGCATACATCACACCGGGAGAGTCGAGTGTCATATCGCGCACACCATTTTCATCGTAGGCAGCCGTCACATAGTTGTAACCGAGACGCACAGCGAACTCAGGAACGGGCTTCAGCTCGATACCCGCCTTGAGGGTAGATACGCCCTTCAGCACCTGCTCCGTATTGGCTTTCATCACCTCGTCGGTATATGAACTCTCGTTGCCGTAATAGTCATAGCCGTCATTGATGCGGTTCTGACTGGCACCATAGTCCGAATACTCGTAGCCCAAACCAAGCGCAACCTGCGTGCCAAAGGTGTGTCCGAGGCTCACGCCAAACTTCCACGGCGTGTAGAACTTGAAATCATAACTCTCGGCGCTCTTTCCCCAGTCGTAAGAACCTACGGCACTCTCGTTGGCCACCTCTGTATAGTTCGTTGTCGTGAGATCATACCACGTCGGAGTCTTCACTGAAAGTCCGAAGCGGAAAGGAGAGTCCTCCACCGGGCGCACGATGATTCCCGCCGTCAGGTCAATACCCGTTCCGTCAATCTTGCGCTCATCGCCGTAAGCCACGATGCCCGCATCAGAGCCATTGGAGAAGGCAAGCCCTTCGGCATATTCACTGTAACCTTTATAGTTCACGTCGTGCAGCCCCAGAGTGATACCCCAATAGAAGCGGTCGTTTGCATTTCCGCTGATGTTGAAGTCGTAGTTGCTGATCCAGCCGCGGGTAGCGCGATCGAACTCATAGGCATCGGCATTGGTGTAGTAAAGGTTACCGTCGTTGGGATCTTCCAGCAAAACGTTGGCATTCAAGTAGTCCACCTGACTGAAAGTCAATGCACGCCTGTCGGAGTTGGCATCCTCAAAGCCTACCCACTCATCCTGCTTGTTCAGTCCGAGGTCATAGCCACCCTTGCGCGAAGAGCCTAAAGTCGCCTTGTGATAGCTCAGTCCCATCGACGACACATTGCTCATTGAGTTCGCCGCCGAGAGTATCTGGTCGAAGTTACGACTCTTGTGATAGTTGAAGCTGAAGTTCACAAACGAGGTGCGGCTGATGCGCGACGAATAGACGAAACCCAACTGGTCGAAGCTCATGTTCGTCTTGCCAAGCCCGTCGAAACGCTTCGCATCCTGCTGCGACACCACGCCAAAGGAGAAACTCGCCGTGGAGTGGCGGAAGAGTCCGATGCCCGCAGGGTTGCTGCCGATGGTCGATAGGTCTGCACCAAGCGCATCCATCGCGCCGCCCATACCAACGTAGCGGGCTGTTCCGTTCAGGTCATTGCCCAGTAAGCGGGCACTCTCATAAGTATCCTGTGCAGCTGCCGGCAGTCCTATTGCCACGGCAAGCGCTGCCATGTATAATCTTCTCATCATAATCAGTAATTTTATGTTGCTAACCAGTAATCTTATTCTGCTAACATGGCTGCTTACGCTCACCGTCTGCCACCTAAGCCGCCGCCACCTGAGCGACCGCCTCCGCCACCGCCGAAGCTACCACCGCCACGGGCTCCGCTGCTCCCGCCGAACGAGCCAACCGACGAACTGCGGTTGCCACCGAAGTTTCCGCTGTTGCTGCGGTTCGTGTTACCACTATTATTATAGGTGCTGTGGTTGGTCACCGTGCGGTTACGCAGGCTGCTTGAGCGCCCGTTGTTGTCAGCCGCCGTGTTGCCGCGATAGCCAGAGAAGCGCCCGTGCGTCGAGCCGTTGCGATTGATGGTTCCCGTGTTGCCGTTGCGGGCATAGATGTGGCCGCGCCCGCTTCCGATGCCATTCCATCCCCAAGCATAGTAGCCGCCCCAGTAATAGGGATAGCCCCAACCATAGTAGCCATAGCGCCAAGGGGAGTACCAACCGCCGTACCAACCTGCATAGCCGTAATACCAAGGGTCATACCAACCGTAATGCCAGCTGTCCCAATACCACGGGTCGTACCAACCGCCATACCATCCATAGCGATTATAATACCAAGGTGAGTGCCAACCCCAGTCGTCGCGCCCTGCACGGTAGCCCGCCCAGAAGGCTTCGTTGGTGGAAATGTCGTAATCGTCGAAGCGGCTCATCTGCCTCGTCAGTTCATAGTCGCCACCCTGCTGCGCGTCGGGATAGACACCCTGCACGCTGCTGAAGTCGATGATGTCGCTCTGGGCAGAGTCGCCGGCGATGATTTCATACGAACTTCCCCTGCGGTTATAGTCGTCGATGCTTCTGTCGCTCCCCGCATAGTAAGTCTCGGCAGGCATACCATAGTTGTCTTTCACACCTCCCGCCGCCTTCTTTTTCGGCACGAAGTAAAGGTCATCATCCTGCGCCATGATGGTCATCGGCAGCATTCCGATAAGCATTGAGATTAAGAACAGTCTTTTCATCTTCTCATGTATTTAATGATTCACGCTGCAAAAATACAGCCAATTTTACTGCAAATTTAGGGAAAAACCCTAAACCCCGATAGGTTTTTCCCTATTTTTTGTAATTTTGCCTCCAAATTTAACATCCTTATGAAATATTACGAGGTAGAATTCTCCATTGCCCCCTACTCCGAGGATGCTGCCGACCTTGTGGCTGCCCTCGCCGGAGAAGCGGGTTTCGACACTTTTGAGGAGACGGAAATGGGACTCAAAGGTTATGTTCAGCAGCAACTATTTGCTGACGATGCGCTCCGCGAGGCACTCGCCGATTTCCCCATCGAAGATGTTTCCATCAGCTATGAAGTGCGCGAGGCGGAAGACCGCGACTGGAATGAGCAGTGGGAACAAGAGGGTTTCGAGCCTATCACCGTCGCCGACCGCCTCATCATCCACGATGGGCGGCATCCCATCCCTGCGGATTACAAGGGTATCTCCATCGAGATAGACGCCCGTCTCGCCTTCGGCACGGGTACGCACGAGACCACGCGAATGGTCTGCGCCGCCCTACTCGACCTCAATCTCACCGGCAAGCGTATCCTTGACTGTGGCACGGGCACGGGTATCCTCTCCATCTGCGCCCTCAAGTTCGGTGCTGCCGCCGCTACGGGTTACGACATCGATGAGTGGTCAGCAGACAATGCCCGCCATAATGCCATCATCAACTGCGTGGATGACCGTTTCACTTCCCTTTTAGGCGATGCCTCCCTGCTTACCAACGAGATTACCGAAACATTCGATATCGTACTTGCGAACATCAATCGTAACATTCTATTGAACGACCTCCCTGCCTTCCGCGCCCGCATGGCTTCTGGTGCAACCCTTATTTTAAGTGGTTTTTACACCGCCGACAGCCCCATGCTCGTCAGCAAAGCTGAATCCCTCGGCTTACATCTCAAAGGGCAGCAACAGGAGAATGATTGGGTATGTCTAATATTTGGTATTTGAATTGGAGGCTGCAAACGCATCGTTTGGAGCCTCCAAACGGCATGAATTCAGCCTCCAAACGAAACGGATTCAACCTACTAAAAAATAAAGAAGCCGCACAATCATCAGGGTTGTGCGGCTTTGCCTTGTGTGTTAAGCAGTTACGGCAACTGCGGAAGACCGAGATCTTTGAAGGTGCGCGGAGCGGGAACCTTCGGGGGAGCCTGACGGGTCTTCAGCTCTTCAAGCGCCACTTCGATGGCTTTGTTGAGCTGCTGATCCTCACCGGCATACTCCTTGATTGGGTCATTGTCAATCAGAATGTCGGGATCCACACCGTGATTCTCCACAATCCACTCTCCAGTCTCATAGGAATAGTTCGTGAAGAAAGGCACGCGTACATCCGTACCGTCCATGTAAGGCAGCGAACCACTGATGCCCACGATACCGCCCCAAGTGCGCGTACCGATGACTTTACCCAACTTGTTGGCCTTGAAGCTCCACGGGAAGAGGTCGCCGTCGGAAGCCGAATACTTGTTAATCAACAGCACCTTCGGGCCAATCTGCGTACCTTCAGGTATAGGACTTGTGCGCGTAGAGGTGCGCCTCATCGTCATACGATAAGGCTTGCGCAGCAGTCGCTCAATAATCATGGGCGATACGTTGCCGCCGCCATTGGCACGGTCGTCGATAATCAGCGCCTCCTTGTCGAGCTGCGGATAGTAGTAGCGAGCGAACTCGTTCAGACCCTCAACACCCATATCGGGAACGTAGATGTAACCCACGCGACCGTTGGTTGCCTCTTCCACCTTGCGGATGTTGTTCTGCACCCACGCATAGTGGTAGAGCGGATATTCGTTGTCAATTGGTTTGATAACCACCTGACGACCGCCGGCAGCCGCTTTGTTGTTTATCGTCAGCTCTGTCAGCACGTCAGCCTTGCCGACAAGCAGTTCATAGATGTTCTGAACCGTCTGGGTAGAGATGCCGTCGATGGCTGTAATATAGTCACCTTCCTGCACACCGATGCCCGGTTCCGTGAGCGGTGAGCGCAGTGTCTGGCTGTACGGAGCGCCCTCCAGAATCTTGTCGATACGGTAATATCCACTCTTATCACGGCTTACCTCAGCACCCAGCAGTCCCATCGGGATGCGCGGAGCCTCGGGCTTCTCGCCGGTATTGACATAGGCGTGACCACTTGCCAACTCACCGATAAGCTCACCGATGATATAGTTCAGGTCGAGGCGGGTCTTGGCGTAAGGCAAAAGCACGGCATACTTTTCCTTCAACGCCTTCCAATCGCGGCCGTGCATATTCTCAAGATAGTAGCCATCGCGGAAAGCACGCCACACTTCATCATAGATTTGCGGCCACTCCTCGGTGAAATCCACCGTTGCCACCAAGTTGTCGGTATCTACTGCTTTGTCGAGTGTCACGCGATCGGCAGGGAAGTTTACCACATACATCTTGCCACGCTGATTGACCAATGCCTTCTTCGCACCGCTGCGATAGGTCACGCGACCACCTTCCAATACGGTCTTATCCTCTTGCGTGGCGAAATCAAACACGCGGGTACTGCCCATACCAGAATAGTAGAGTTTCTTGCCATCAGAATAGAATCCGAAGTAGCGGCCTGGGCGAATGGGCAGTTTGATGATGCGACCAAAGATGCCCTCCGGGTCTATCTGCACGCTTACAGCCTCGGTTTTATCTGCCGATGCCTTCTCTCCCTTGGGCTTGTCTCCGCCCTTTTCGCCCGCCTTGTCATCCTTTGGCAGCAGCGGTGACGGCGTGTCGGCAGTCAGCATCGCCATATAGACGGCACTCATATCCGTGTAAGCGAAGTTCCATTCCACGCGACTGTAAGTCGGATTCAGGTCGCGCTCGGAGGTGAAGATAAGATATTTGCCGTCGGCACTGAACACCGGCGATGAGGAGTTATACCACTTCTCGGTCACGGGATATTCCTTGCCGTTCTCAAGATTGCACACATAGACCACGCTCATGTCGTTGGCAGCGGGCTTTGTGTAGGTCATCCACTTGCTGTCGGGAGAGAACTCCAAGCCACGGAACTCCGATTCGGGATTCTCCAATACCGTGCGCTTGCTCTTCGTTGCAACATCCACAGCCACGACACGGTTCTTGCGGTCGGTGTAGAACACCTGCTTGCTGTCGGGTGTCCAAGAGAGCGAGCGGATGTAAGTGTCGTTGTTCTTGGTGAGTTGGATAGCCTCCCCGCCGTCAGCCGGCTGAAGATAAACCTCCGTCTCACCCGTGCGGTCGCTGATGTAGGCAATATATTTGGCATCGGGACTCCATACGGCACCACGCTCGTTAGCGCCCGGTGTGCGGGTGATATTCTTCACTACACCTGTGGATGCCGGCACGTCGAACACCTCGCCACGGGCGGTGATGGCCAACCGCTGACCGTCATTCGTAAGACTTACCGACGAGATGCGGTCGGAGACATTGCGCTGTTCGGGGCGGCCATAGATATTGTCAGAGGTCAGCGTAACGCTGATTTTCTCCGTCTGGCGCGTCTTGGGGTCTAACTTATAAAGGTAACCGGCATTCTCATAGACAATCAACTGCCCGTTTGAACTCGGGAATTTCACGTCGTAGTCCGTGTAGTTGGTCACCTTCTCCGTCTGCCCGGTCTTGACATTATACACGAAAATGTTCATAATCATGTCGCGGTCGGAGATATAGAAAATCTCATCACCAATCCACATAGGCATGATATCCTGTGCCACATTGTTCGTGATGTTCTTGATTTCCCCCTGCTGCGGGTCGTAAATCCAGATGTCATCTGCCATACCGCCACGATAGTATTTCCACGTGCGGAACTCACGCATCACACGGTTGTAAGCCATCTGCTTGCCGTCGGGAGAATAACTTGCCCATCCACCCTCGGGCAATGGCAGCTTGTCGGGCATGCCACCCTCAGCGGAAACCGTCCAGAGCTGACCGGCAAAGCCGTCGCTGATACGGTTGCGGTAGAGCACCTGCTTGCCGTCATTCGTCCAAGTCATCACCATATTGTTGGGCCCCATGCGGTCGCCCAAGTCATCGCGCGAGTTGGTAGAGGTGTAAGTCAGTCGCCGTGGCTCGCCACCCGCAGCCGGAATGACATACACTTCGCGGTTGCCATCATACTCACCCGTAAAGGCAATGCTCTTGCCGTCAGGAGAATAGCGGGCGAACATCTCATAACCTACATGCGAGGTAAGGCGCTTGGCCTCGCCGCCCTTGATGGGAACCGTGTAGAGATCACCGGCATAGGTGAACACCACTTCATTTCCGTTGGTCGCCGGGAAGCGCAGCAGTCGCGCCTCTTCGGCATTTGCCACAACTGCCGACACAAGCAGCAGCATGGAGAGAAATAGTTTTCTGTTCATATCGTTTTAAGTTTTAATAAATAGTTAAGTACATGCAAATGACAGATAGTTAAGTACACATAAACAGGATAAGGAGGTCTGCTCACTGACTATACGCCTTCTCCCCGATAGTCTCCTGCGAGCCGATGGTCATCTGACGGAGGTCATAGTAAGAACCATTGTAGATATTGAAATCCACATTGCCCTTGATGCCCGGCAAGCGACCTGCATCCGTGTGCTGCCAGAACTTCCAGCGTCCCTTGTACTCCACGGAATCCACATAGTAGTGCGCAATCCAATAGGGGTATTGATCGAAGATGGAATCATTGAGGTAGCGCATCTTAAACTTATGATAGGTATAGATGATAGGCTTCACCTGGTAATGCTTCTCCACGATGTCAAGCCACTGAAGAAGGGAATTCTTGAACTGCTCGTCGGTCTGCTGCTTGGGCTTATGCTCCACATCGAGCACGGGCGGCAGGTCGCCGTTCTCCAAACGGACGGTCTCTATGAAGTGGCGCGCCTGTTCATTGGCGGGCGTATGCACACTATAAAAGTGGTAGGCACCGCGGGTAAAGCCGTACTCCCGAGCCTGGAAAAAGTTGTCGTGGAAGTTCTCATCGGTCTGCGTAGCTCCCTCAGTCGCCTTGATCATGACAAAACTGATGGGGCACTTGTTGATGCTTCCCTTGTCTTTCAGGTCGCCCCAATTGACGCGTCCCTGATGGTGGGAAATATCAATACCGTGAATCTCGTAGCCTTCGGGATAGTTGATCTCGCCGTACAGCGCACGCCAACGGAAACCGAAAGGCCCAACGAAGAAATAATAGAAGAACCAGATGTAGCCGAGTACGATGCACCCGCCACCAATCCACCAGCCCCATGAGGGAACTTTCTGGAGAAGACGGATGATGAAATTAGGGCGCTTCCGCTGACCAGGCCCATGATAAGTGCGGGTCGTGCCAACACCTTTCCGGCGAACTACTCTCTTCTTCTGCGACATATTGAAAAGGGCACGGATGCGCAGAAATGCGTTCATCCGTGCCTCTATGCATTTGTGTTACTTGCTTTGTTCGAGTGCCAACGTGCGGGTGGGCTGGTCGCACACCTCGGTCGGACCCCAATACTGAATCGGACCCGGATAAACGTAGGCAGTCTCCTTGGCCCATCTCTCGCGCTGAGCAGCAAACGCCTTGAACGGTTTGCCATCGAGTTCTACGAGTGCCTTGCGGATAACGGGCTTCATCTCACCGTTACGACGCTCCATGTTCATCATCATCGTGATGGGCACACCACCGGCAATCCACTGCTCTGCGGGAGCCGTCGTGTTCTTCACGATGGCCATGTAACCCGTCTTGCCATTGGCAATCAACTGTGCTGCACTCGTACCGAGGGCATAGCAGTAGTCTGCATCGAAGTTAGAAGGAGCGGCGCAACGACCCTCATAACCAAAGAAGTGGTGCTGTGCGGAGAACTTACCCGCAAACTTGCCCTCCTTCTTCCAAGCATCAAGCTTTACGGCAACCATCGACGAAAGCAGCTTCTCCGTCTCGATGAGAGACACCTGCACGTTTCCATGCGGGTCGCGGTCGAGGGCAAGCTGTGCGGCAACACTCTCGGGAAGTGACTCAAACACGGCAAGATTCTCTTTGGAGATATGGCTCTTCACGAAGGCAATCTGCTCGTCGCGGCTGAGATTCTGAGCCTCCGGCGTGGCAAGCACGTCGTTCAACTGTGCGATAAGCTTCTTGATGGCAGGGATGAACTCAATCAGTCCCTCGGGGATGATAACCGTTCCATAGTTGTTACCCTCAGCGGCACGAACAGCTACTGCACTTGCAATGTACTCCACAACCTCGTCGAGACTTTGCTCCTTGGCTTCTACTTCCTCTGACACAAGGCAGATGTTCGGTTGTGTCTGCAAGGCGCACTCCAATGCGATGTGAGATGCAGAGCGACCCATCACTTTAATAAAATGCCAGTATTTGCGGGCAGAGTTACAGTCGCGCTCAATGTTTCCAATCAACTCGGAATAGGTCTTGCAAGCCGTATCGAAACCGAAACTGGTCTCAATCTGGTCGTTCTTCAGGTCACCGTCAATGGTCTTGGGGCAGCCAATCACCTGTACGCCATAATTCTTGGCAGCATAATACTCTGCAAGTACACAAGCGTTGGTGTTAGAATCATCACCACCGATAATCACGATAGCCTTGATATCCAACTCACGGATAATCTCAAGACCCTTTTCAAACTGCTCAACTTTCTCAAGCTTTGTACGGCCAGAACCAATCATGTCGAAGCCGCCCGTGTTGCGGTACTCGTCGATAATATCGGCAGTCAGTTCCATATAGTTATGATCCACCAGACCGCCAGGGCCGAGGATGAAACCGAACAGACGGTTCTCCGGGTTGAGTTTCTTAATCTGGTCGAACAGACCGGTGATGACATTATGTCCGCCGGGGGCCTGACCGCCGGAAAGGATGATACCCACGTTCATCTTCTTCGTGTTTGCTTCCGTGGCAGGTTCAAACTCCACGATGGGCATTCCGTAAGTGTTGGGGAACAACTTCTTGATTTCCTCCTGGTCACCCACGCTCTGCGTAGGCTGGCCTTCCTTTACTTTTACTGCACCCTGAAGAGCCTTCGGCAGCTTTGGCTGATAGGCGGCTCTCGCAATCTGCAATGCGCTTTTTTCCATAATCTATTGAATGTTTGTAAAATGAATGATTCTTTATCAAATTGACCGCAAAATTACGCTTTTTCCTTAAAATTACGAAAGAAAAGCGGTCAAAATCGCCTTTTTAATATTTTTTTTGAAGGTGAAAAGGTTGCAGTCCCAGTTTTTTTATTATCTTTGTTCAGTCAAAATAGCAATTACCATTAAAACTGAAAATTTTATGGCAAACAAAAGAGCATTGAAAAAAAGCATCAACATGATTTGCGAAGCCCTTTTTGCTGAATGTGTGGCGGTTTCACTCTACGGCCCCGAAAGTAATCGCGAGACTGCCAAGGCACTGCTTTCCTCCATCGTAAAGATGGGCGACGAGCATGTCCGCCGTGTATCTCACCCCGAACCTGGTATGTCTCCGCGCGCCTACTACAAGGATTTGCGCGAGAAATACTGCGCACAGGTGAGTGAAGTCTTAGACCAAATCAATTCTTGAGGCACCATGTGGAAAAAGTTCTGCAACTGGCTGCTATACAAATGCATGGGGTGGACAGCCGAAGTGACTGAGGCGCACCCCGGGAAATTCATCATCTGTCTGGCTCCTCACACGAGCAACTGGGATTTCTTCATCGGTCAGTTATACATTGGTGCAAAGGGAATGCGATGCAACTTCCTGATGAAGAAAGAGTGGTTCTTCTGGCCGTTAGGTACCATTTTCAGGAAGATGGGGGGAATCACCGTGCATCGGCAGAAACACAACAGCCTCACCGACAGCTTGGCGGAAGTAGCAAAGTCAGCCAAGACATTTTGCCTGTGCATCACGCCCGAAGGGACACGTTCCAAGAATCCAGAGTGGAAAAAAGGTTTTTACTACATTGCTTTGAAGGCGAATCTCCCCATTCTGCTTTATGGTCTTGACTATGAACGAAAACTAATTCAATGCACGAAAGCCGTTGTTCCTTCAGGGGATATAGACAAGGATATGCGGGAAATCAAGTTATATTTCAAGGATTTCAAAGGCAAGAAGCCCGAAAAGTTCACAATCGGGGAGCTGTAACATGAGAAGCATCATTACCATCTGCATGGCTTTATGCCTGTTGTTGTCTGCCAATGCCCATCAACCCGTGAGGAGACCGGCGAAACCCGCAGACCCTCAAAGGGAAATAAAGAACCGATTAGACCGCTACTTCAATGGCTATCGCCCCGCAGGACAGCGCATACGGACAGCCTCCAGACTACAAAATTTAGAGATAAATGACACTTTGCAGACTATCACCGTCTGTGCTGACACACACTTTGGGGAACAGTTGTTCACTCCGCAGTCGGCAGAAGACATCTACCAAAGTGTCTTGAATTTGCTCCCCGACACGTGCAGGGAATGTCAACTGACGGTCAAGACGGGCGGATGGGACATCAGAGACCTTGTGCCTATCCGACTGAGACAAACGCCAAACCCTGACAGAGTATGGGGAGAAATCGACTATAAAGGCAAGCCGTGGGTGAGCAATGCTTCCCTGCCCTATCGGATTACCAATGGTTTGCAGAACCGCCACCTCACGCTTTGGGCAAGCCACGGGCGTTATTTCCACATCCGCGACAGCGTATGGAAATGGCAGCGCCCCCCATTGTTCGGAACGCGCGAAGACCTTTTCACGCAGACCATCGTCGTTCCATATCTGATTCCTATGCTTGAAAAGGCGGGAGCCATTGTTTTCACGCCACGTGAACGTGACTGGCAGCGGCATGAAATCATCGTGGATAACGATACGCCTTCATCCGTTTCCGCGCGCTATCAAGAGACCAATGGCAGTCATGCCTGGCAGCAGACTGACTCGGCAGGCTTTGCTTTCCATGACGGATATTACACAGATGGTGAGAATCCCTTTTTGGCGGGCACGGCACGACAAGCCAAAACCGTGGAAAACAACCGTCATCAAAGTCTTATATCCTATCAGCCCACCATTCCCGAAGCGGGCAAATATGCCGTCTATGTCAGTTATCAGACCGTAGCGGGAAGCATTGACGATGCTCACTACACCGTCTGGCATCAGGGTGTTCCCACGGAGTTTCGGGTCAATCAGCAAATGGGTGGCTCTACTTGGGTGTATCTCGGTACTTTCGATTTCGACGAAGGAAGCAGCGAGCGAAATCGCGTGGTGTTGAGCAACCGCAGTGAAAACCACGACGGGGTGGTCACGGCAGATGCCGTGCGCTTCGGCGGTGGCATGGGAAACATCGCACGCGGCAGGGAGGTCAGCGGCTTACCCCGTTGCATGGAGGGCGCACGCTACTATGCGCAGTGGGCGGGAATGCCCTATTCCGTCTATAGCACAAAGAACGGTGAGGACGACTATGGCGATGACATCAATGCCCGCAGCTACATGATGAACCTATTGGCAGGTGGTTCTTGCTACATGCCCGACACGACTGGCAGAGGTGTACCGATGGAACTTTCGCTCGCCATACACAGTGATGCAGGCTACACACGCGATGGGAAGAGCCACACGGGTACACTTGCTATCTGCACAAGCTATCTGAATGACAGCATCTTAAGCACAGGTCGCTCACGCCTTGCTTCACGCGACCTTGCAGATGAACTGCTCGTATCCGTATCTAATGATATGCGACGGTTGTATGGTGACTGGCAGATGCGAGAGCTATTCGACCGCAACTATTCGGAGAGCCGAGTGCCTGAAGTGCCGAGTGCTATCCTTGAAACGATGTCGCACCAGAACTTTGCCGATATGCGCAAAGGCCAAGACCCCAACTTCCGCTTCAATCTGGCGCGTAGTATTTACAAGGTTCTGCTTCGATATGTCAGCCGTATGCACAACACAACCTATACCGTCAGTCCGCTGACACCAAACCGTTTGCGTGTGGAACTGACGGATGATGGGGAGGCAAAAATCAGTTGGGCGGAAGTAAAAGACCCGGATGAAGCATCAGCACGACCTACCGGCTATATCATTTATACTGCCATCGGGAAAGGGGGCTTCGACAACGGACGCTATATCAAAGGCAATGAAACAAGCGCAGTCCTAAAGATAGAGCCGGGAGAACTCTATTCTTTTCGCGTGTCAGCGGTTAATGAGGGTGGCGAAAGTTTCCCCACTGAGGTTGTTTCCACTTGTTATATCCCTGAAGCGCAGAAGACGGTGCTTATCGTAAATGGTTTCCATCGCCTTGCCTCTCCCCATGTTCGAGATAACGCAGCCGAACAAGGATTTGACCTTGAGACCGATCCCGGCGTTACATACGGCAGGACTGCAGGCTGGCTCGGTTATCAGACTTGCTTCAACAAAGCGACGATGGGCAGGGAAAGTCCGTCGGGACTCGGCTATACAAACGACTCTCTGATGGGGCAGTTCATTGCAGGTAATGACTTTAACTATATACGCACACACGCGGAGGCCATTGCTTCTGTTCAGCGATACAGCATCGTCAGTTGTTCTTCCGAGGCTTTGGAGACCAACGAAGTGCGACCCACACAATATAATATGGTGGATTTGATTCTCGGATTAGAGAAAAACGACGGCTATTCGCTCCGCAAATATCAGGCGTTCTCTCCCATGTTGCGGGAACATCTGCGACTCTTTACCTCTAAGGGAGGTGCGCTACTCGTTAGCGGTTCTTACGTGGGGGCAGATATGAACATGCCCTCAGACCGCAGGTTTCTGGAGAGTGTGCTCAAGTGCGACTATCAGGGAACGGATGCCGACAGCCTCAATAGCGAAACCATCAGAGGACTCGGCACTACCTTCGAGTTCTACCGTCTGCTGAACGAGACCCACTATGCTGCCACTCATCCCGATATCCTGCAGCCCGTGGCTCCCGCTTATTCCGCCATGATGTACGGTGATGACTATAGTGCCTGCGTTGCCTACGACGGAACGGACTACAAGGCGATGACGCTCGGCTTCCCGTTTGAGTGCATCAAGTCTGAGACCAAGCGCCACACACTGATGCACGGCATTCTGCGATTCCTATTACAATCGTTATAAATATTCACTAAAAACCTACAAACAAAATGAAGATTCAGACCAATTCATCCGGCACAAGAAACATGGAAGTGTCCGAAGAACACCTCGCCACCATCGAGAAGTATCAGCTGTTCCGCGACTTGATTGACTCCACAGGCTATGTGGATGAGCAGGTACTCGACAAACTGAAGCTGAATGTCCGCTCATTACTTGAAGGTGATGCGGGTAAGGACAAGGCTCTGCTCGACCTTTGTCTCGACGTGATTTACCATCCCAACATGAAGGCATTCGGCCTGCAGCAGCTTGTGATTCTCTATATCAACTGGAAGAATGCGGGCAACGGGAATCTCGGTATGACCACCCGCGCCTTCCAGGGAACACCTTTCCACTAAGCAATGGAATACAGACTCACGGATTTTCTGCCGACAACGAAAAAAGAACTCGACCTCCGGGGATGGACGGAGGTTGATGTCATCCTGTTTTCGGGTGACGCATACGTGGATCATCCGTCGTTTGGTGCAGCCGTCATCGGGCGGACACTCGAAGCGGCGGGCTATCGGGTGGCGATTGTTCCGCAGCCCGACTGGCATGGCGATTTCCGTGATTTCAAGAAACTTGGTCGCCCCCGTCTGTTCTTTGGCATCGCGCCAGGCTGCATGGATTCCATGGTCAATAAATATACTGCCAACCGCCGGTTGCGTTCCGAAGACGCATACAGCCCTGACGGACGGCACGATATGCGGCCGGAATATCCTACCATCGTCTATTCCAAGATACTCAAACAGCTTTTCCCCGATGTGCCCGTCATCCTCGGCGGCATTGAGGCATCGCTGCGCCGACTCACCCATTATGACTATTGGCAAGACGAACTGCGCAAGTGCATCCTTTGCGACAGCGGTGCAGACCTGCTGATATACGGCATGGGTGAGAAGCCTATCGTGCAGCTTGCCCGTCAGCTTGAGGAGGGACAACCTATCGGCAGCATCCGCGACATTCCCCAGACGGTCTATCTCTCCCGAAGACAGGACATCCCAGGAGGAATCAGCGACAATGACATATTGCTCCACAGCCACGAGGAATGTCTGCGCGACAAGCGGGCACAGGCGGAGAATTTCCGGCATATCGAGGAAGAATCCAATAAGATGCACGCTCAGCGCATCCTGCAAGAGGTGAGTGGAAAGGTTGCCGTGGTCAATCCCCCCTACCCTCCGATGACCACGGAGGAGATGGATGCCTCATTCGATTTGCCTTACACCCGGCAGCCCCACCCCAAATACAAAGGCAAGCGCATCCCTGCCTACGATATGATTAAGCACTCGGTCAATATCCATCGGGGCTGCTTCGGAGGGTGCGCCTTCTGCACAATCTCTGCCCATCAAGGTAAATTCATCTCCTGCCGCTCCAAGGAGAGTATATTAAAAGAGGTGAGGAAGGTGACCGAGATGCCTGATTTCAAGGGATATCTGTCCGACCTTGGAGGCCCTTCTGCGAATATGTACGGTATGGCGGGCAGGAACTTGAAGGCTTGCGAAAAGTGCAACCGACCGAGTTGCATCCACCCACAGATATGTCCTAACCTTGACACCGACCACAGTCGGCTGCTCGACATCTACCACGCCGTTGATGCCCTGCCCGGTATTAAGAAGAGTTTCATCGGCAGTGGCGTACGCTATGACTTGCTATTGCACCGCAGCAAGGACGAGAAAACCAATCAATCCGCTCGCCAATATGCCCGCGAACTTATCTGCCACCATGTCAGTGGGCGGCTGAAAGTGGCTCCCGAGCATACCAGCGACCGTGTGCTTCATTTCATGCGCAAGCCTTCCTTCCAGCAGTTCCATGAGTTCAAGCGCCTGTTCGACCGCATCAACCGCGAGGAAAATCTCCGCGAGCAGATTATCCCCTACTTCATCAGTTCCCATCCCGGCTGCCGTGAGGAAGACATGGCGGAGCTTGCCGTCATCACCAAGCAGTTGGATTTCCATTTGGAACAAGTGCAAGACTTCACGCCCACGCCCATGACAAACGCTACTGAGACGTGGTACACAGGTTACGACCCATATACACTCGAAGCGGTATTCAGCGCCAAGAGCCAGAAGGAGAAGCTTGCCCAACGACAGTATTTCTTTTGGTACAAGCCCGAGGAGCGGCGAGGCATTGAGCAAAGCCTCCGTCGCATCGGTCGTACAGACCTCATATCTAAACTTTACGGCAACAGCAATGAAAATCATCGAACAAGCCATCGTCCCCAAGAATCCCGCAAAGAAAAGCGAGGACGGAATCGTCGTAACAAATAATTTCATCGCCGTCATTGACGGCAGCACCTCCAAGACCAACCGTCGCCACTGCCCTTGGCAGAGCAACGGGCACTATGCCATGCAGCTCATCAGCCGCTATATCCGTCAGATGCCCGCCACGACCAGCTGCCATGACTTCTGCAAGGGCATCACCGCCTATATCCATCGGCACTATCAGTGGCCCATCTTTCCCTCCCTTACCCCGCAGAGCAGGATTCAGCGACTAAAGGAACACCCAGAGGAGCGGCTGACCGCTTCTGCGATTATCTATAGTCGGGTGCAGCGTGAGATATGGATGATTGGCGACTGTCAATGCCTCGTGAATGGTAAGTTCTATGAAAATCCGAAGCCTCACGAGCAGCAGCTCGCCGAGCTTCGTGCCGCCCGCGTCCGCGAACTGCTTGCAGAAGGTATTACCGAAGAACAGCAACTGGAGAGCGACCCCGCCCGTGCGGTGGTCATTCCCCCACTCCTCAAGTATATGGAAGACCAGAATGTGTTCTATTCCGTCATCGACGGCTTCCGCATTCCCGAGCAGTATGTCCCTGTCTATGCCCTCGACTTCCAACCTTGGGAAATCGTATTTGCCACCGACGGCTACCCCTTCCTTGAACCGACACTTGCAGAGAGCGAGGCCCGTTTGGAGGAACAGCGCCGTAATGATCCGCTGAATATCGGGGAATTCAAGGCAACAAAGGCATTTCTGAAAGGCTACAACTCCTTCGATGACCGAAGTTACATCAGATTTCAAGTCTGAAATTTGGTTGTGTCTAAAATAATGCTTACCTTTGCAGCCGATTGGGGTCTGGTAGCTCAGCTGGATAGAGCAACTGCCTTCTAAGCAGTAGGTCTTGGGTTCGAATCCCAACCGGATCACAACAAATTATGGAAGTAAGCGCAATCCCGTTCGGGGTTGCGCTTATTACGTTCTATTCACTCAATCGTGATCCAGTGCGCGCGGTCTTTCTCCCACGCCTCCGTCAGCATCTTGACGATGCGCCGCGTCCACGCCCGCGAGTCAAGCACCTGACCCACCTCACGGTTACGCCCCACGAGGATGCAGCCCGCCGTGTCCTTCATGGTATTTCCCGCATGGATGCGGATGCCCTCAAACAGCGGCACGTTCAGCAGCAACGGCAGCCACGCCTTGAACTTCGGACTCTTATTGATGACCAACGCATACCGCCCTTCGGGTATCGCAAACGGCTTTAGTGCCCTTACCTTATTTAGATGACTGCCCAACACCTTCTTCATCGTCAGCCTCCTCGACTTCATCTCCACCACCGGCGGCTCAAGCGTGTCGCAAAGATACTCCTTGCTCGTGCCCGCCAAATACTCATCATCCACCCGCTCTATCTTATAGAGCCGCCCGATGGTGTAATCTTTTTTCTTCGCTATTCTTTTCAAAAGTAATTCCATATTCTTCAATGTTAAAACGACCTTAATGTAGCAATGTAGCATTGTGGCAATGTGACATTCCGGGTGATTCCTCCGCTGATTTCTTCTGCCAGTGTCTTGCGTCGGTCTTTTCAATCCATCCGTCGCGTCGCCATCGGGTAATGATTGTGCGCAGAGCCGATTCGCCACAATACCCGTGCTTCAAAGCGCGCAAATCGCCTATCGTGAATATGGGTGGAAGTTGGTCGAACACCGAGTGATTTGCCCCATAGCGACGGCATTCATTGCTCGCATCCACATACTGATTCAATAATGCCTCACCAAATGTGCTGATTTGTTGCTCCAAACAATAGTCTGCCATCATCAGCGCAAAATCGAGGCATTGCTTCGTCTCGCGTTCTTTCCCCGTGAGTAAATGGAAGATGACCCCACAACGGAATCCAATCACCGCCGCACGTTTTCGGTACGTGTCCTTCACATGGTCGATGTCCTTCGCCGCCTCCACACGCTTCTGCTCCACCCATTCCTCAACGGCCTTACGCAACCGAGGGGTATCTACAAATCCGCTACAACTTCTGAGCCTCGACACCGCCTCCTGTATGCGCGCCTCGTCATTCACCGACCTGCGCCCGAACCGGGGCATCTTGGCGAAACTCGAATCAGGCATCTCCGCCACAAGGATTCTTGACGATAGTCCGTTTTCGATGTTGTCTGCCTTGAAGCACTTGCGAAGCGCGCCGTTCGTGCCGAGCAACGTCCAGTTATACGCCACCTTCACGACGCCTGATTCCGCCGCGTCAGAGTTATAGTCCTGCCCCCACTCGCCGTTGTCAAACGAAAGGCGGTATATGTCGTATTTTGACGACCAAGAGCCCGCACCATTCGTCTTGCGAAGCGTGTCTAACTCCTCCCCAAACGAGTAGAGCGTATGCCCATTGGCATTCTTGAATCGCTTCAGCAAAGTGGAACAACTCACCGTAACGGGCACCATGCGGATGAGCACCTTCGGGTCGTCGGGTGCTTTCTCATTCGCCTTTCTCGCCTTTTTCCGCTCCTTCCATTCCTCCTCACGTTTGCGCGCAAGCGCGTCCTCCTCTTCAAGTTGCCGCTTCCATACATCCACCGCATTTTTGCAAACACTCTTGCCCGATGCCTGGTCGCCGCGGATAATCGACATCAGCCCCAGTCGTTGCCTATTGCCGTCACAATAGTCCACCTCCACCTGGTCAGCGTATGCCGCCGCTATCGGGAGCACCGCACAAAGCACGGGCATCCGCATCGCCGCCGGCACACCAGCCAACGACTCTCTCAATCCGACGGGCAATGCCCCAAGACGCATGCTCATGCCCGCGCTATCCTCCGGGCTTTCCTCATCATTTTCTATCTCGTCCGAGGGCCTTCCCTGCTCCAACGCCTTGACTATCTGGTCGATGATGCGCGACCCCTTGGTGGGCTCCTTGCAGGCGGAGTGGACGATGGAGCGCATCTCCTGCGCCGAGAGGCCGTAGCTGGGCATCACCTCCAAAAGCCACTCCTCCGAGTTGTCGCAGATGGCGCGGAGGTTGGCCGCCAACTGGTGTAGCCGCTTGTTGCGCTCCCCCTCAGTAGGCTCGCCGCCAGTCCTCCGCCAATACTCCGCGATGATTTCGGCGTAGGGGAGGTTTTTGAAAGCCTTGGGCTTTCCGTTAGAAGTTAAGGAGTTAGAGTAGTTAGGAGTAGTTAAGCCATTACTTTCGTCGGTGGCATCTGCGGTAACATTTGCGGAGGATGCTACCGAAGAGTCTTCTTCTAACTTCTTGACTACTGAAACATCAATCCCCCGCTCCGCAAACAGCTCCTCCTCGTCAAGATAGAGCACGTAGTCCCTCGGCACGACAAACGAGCACCGCGCCCAGTCCTTCACGCAATCGTCGTAGTGGTCATCGCCCAACTGGCCGCTCATCCACCGTTGCGCCTCCTCGAGCGACATACCGTCGGGCACGACGAACACTAACCGCAAGCCCTCCGTGGACGGCGTGATGTGCGCGAAGACGATGCCCAGCTCCGACACCCTGTCGGCAACCATCGATGCGAAATATCCGCGCGGGTCGCTGATGTGGTCGATGTCGTACATGCTCAGTCCCGACGGCACCGCCTCCTCGTTCCGCCTCCTGCCACTCGGGAACGTGGCGTGAGGCGTGAGAATCGCTAACTGACGCTTCCGCTCACCCTTGAACGTCTCGAAGTCCTCGCGCGACATCTCGCCCCGCCTCACGCTCTCTAATGCGTCCTCAATCTCCGCGCATACGCGCCCCGTCTGCCCCGAGTCGAGTGCCATGCTGAGAAGGGCAGGGGTACACTCCCGTACCCTGCTCTTTACTGACAATGCTATTCCGAATGCCATAGTCACCCCCTCCTTAGATAGCGTTAATCATCTCAATCTGATAGGCGAACCCGCTCGCCTCGCGTCCCTCGCGCTCGATGGCCATCGGCACGTCGATAAGCTCCTGCTCGTGGTCGAACCACAGGCGCACCGACGTGCGGCGGTTGGAGATGCGGATGCGCCCGTGCGCCATCTTGTGCGTCATGTCGTCGTCATCCGGCACGGCGTGCCGCACATGTGCATTAAAGTTTCCCTCCGTCGGGCTGACCAACCCTAACGAGCCTTGAATGCGTTTGCCACTTGCTACCAGTTGCTGATAGACTTTGTCTGAAAGTTGCAATCTAATTTCCATATTGCCTTACTTTTTTAAAATTGTGAAACCAAGCGGGTAATACAAGAGTTGCCCACGGACCCCCTTCGTGGGAATCCGTGGGCAAAAGTATAGGGGGTGCAGGGGGTGTGTAGTGACTACACCCCACTACAAAAAATCACTCCTTTACGCTATTTCTTAATTGTTCGGATAGTTGCGGTTTTACCTTCTTCACCAGCGTTGCCAGCCGCTCGATGTCGCTCCTCACCGGGGCGGAGTCGTAGCCCCGCCGGGCGAGGTCGTTGATAGTGGTCCTGATGCTGGAAGCCTTGTAGCCAGACACCTTCTCGATGAGCGTCGCCAAAGCCGATATATTGGTGAAAGAGGAGTCGAGCGACACGTTGAGCAGCTGCTCAAAGAGGATAATCAACTGGCGCACGGTCAGCTGGTCGGCGGATTTCGCGGGTTGTTCGTCATCGTCAGCCACTTCAACCTGCGTCAGGGGCAACTCATCCAACAATTCTTCGATGTCGTCCGACACATATTCGTCGCTATCCATATACGCCTCGACGGCGCTACTGAACACGTCCTCGCCCAAGCGATAGATGTTCGACGTCAGGTGCTCACGCATTTCCACCATCGCCGGCGAGTCCCAGTTCAGTTGCCCGGCAAGCACCATGCTCAGCGTGTTGTATGTCGAAAGGTCAAGCGTACTAAGACACAACACGACGCTTAGCGTTACCATGCTTGCCGCCTCTTCGATGCGCTCGCGCTCAACGCCACCGTTCAACTCGCCGTAATCAACCACCCGCCCGCTCCAGAACTCCTGCAACGCGAAACGGGCATCCTCCGAGGCCTCCTTGATGTCATCAAGCACCGCCATGCACTCCCAGAACAATTCCTCGGGCGAGAGTCTGAACCCCGTTGCCTGCGCCTCGTATTTCTTGCAGGGAGCGGCAAATGCCTTGTAGATGGCGTTGTCCTTATACCGCCTCCTTATTTCTTCTTTTTCGTGTCTTCTTAGCCGGTGTCGCATCCTTAAAGTCCTTTTCCGTCGTGTGTCTTACCTCGTCGAGCCACTCCTCCAGCCCAAACCCTTGGCTCCCGTCTTTCAGCATCGCCAGATGACCGTTGCAGAAGTCCTTGATAATCTCGTCGTCCAACAGGCTCAGCGCCTTCTCGTCCGCGCCAAACCGATAGAGGCCGTAGTGTTTGAAATGCACGGCAATGTCATACGCGTTGCGCGAGCAGAGGTGCACCATCTGTGCCAAGTCCTCCTGCGTGCGCTCCAACCGCAGGGCATCGTTCTTGTTCGCTTCCACATGGAATGTTCCCTTCGCCGCGTTCAGGGCGTTGGCTATCGCCGACAGCACCTTCAGCTTGCCCTTCATCTTGCCGTCGGCATCTATGCCCGCCACCTTCTTCGGGTTGGGAAACGAGAATGATACCTTGGTGACTTTGTCGCGATAGTTGGTCGTCTGGTTATCCACCATTTGCCAGAGCGTGGTCTCGCGCACCTTGCTCCTGAGCTCCACTTTCAGATTGATATGCTCCATGACGAACTTATCGTTGATGGCCTTCTCCAACAGGCGGCACACCCGGTCAGGATTGCCGTCGAACGCGGGCGGGCGCTCAATGGCCACGTTCGCCACGCCCTCCCGGTTGTCTATGACCACGTAGCAGCCCGGGTGATACGTTATCTCCTGCTCATCCTTCTTCTCCATGATTTTCTTCGACTTCTCGTTGCATATCATCAGCAGGCTCACCCTGCCGCGCTTGCACACCACCTCGTTGTCGAGTCTCGTCGCGGTGTTGTCCCGCTTCGGCAGGCTGACCGGGAAGGGCTTGTCGCCCGTTATCATGCCGTCGAAAATCTCCTGCGCCTTGTCCAATAGCCTCTCCGTCGTTCCCTCCACAAAGAGGTCGCCCTCATCGGCTAATGTGAAGACGTACTTGTAAATCGCGAATATAGTCATTGTTTAGTATGGATTTTTTATTTTCAGCGTCCAAAGGTACAAAAAATCCCATTCCTTTTGGTAGGAAAAGAGGTTTTTTTTGTATTTTTGCACCACTAATTATAAATAAGGTCAATGATGCCGAGAAATAATCCTATTGCCGAAGTTTTTGGGTTTCCTGTTTCAAACGAATCGGAAAAAGCTAAATATTACCGTGAAAACAGGCTCTGCCCTTTTCACAACAGATTTCCTAACTGTACTAAAGACAAGGCAGATGATCCGCTGGGAGTGTGTAGTGTGAATCATGGTGATTGCAAAGTAATCACGTGTCCTTCGCGTTTCCGTGAAGACTGGAAGATATTGCGCAACGCGGCCTCTTTTGTATGGCCAAAAGGAACTAAGTGGACTTCGTTGCCGGAAATAAAGCTTGTGGATGCAAACGGCCAGTCGGCAGGAAATGTTGATTACGTAATAGTCAGTTACGACCAGGAAGGGCGTATAACTGATTTTGCTTCAATTGAAGTCCAGGGCGTATATATCAGCGGCAATCTTCGTAATCCTTTTCTGGAATTTATGAAGAACCCGTCTATAGACTTTGACTGGAATGGCAAAAACTTTCCCCATCCTGACTATTTGTCCTCGTCAAGAAAAAGGCTGATCCCCCAGATG
Organism: Prevotella sp.; assembly: GCA_022511065.1. Lineage (GTDB taxonomy): Bacteria > Bacteroidota > Bacteroidia > Bacteroidales > Bacteroidaceae > Prevotella. Next base: position 2,084 of record JAFLSG010000002.1, on the reverse strand, counting down.
CTCTATAAGGGTGGAATCTTCAAGGCTTGGAATAAGAAGCAGTGCGTGGTCATTCAGAAAAGCTTTTTCGATACGTTGCCCATGCTTCCGCAAACCATCAAGGAAAAGGCAGACATTGCATGGTTCCTCTATGATTTGAAATATGATGAGCGCGACGGGCAGAACCATCTTGTCTTGGTTGATACTATCTATACTGAATTTCAGGCTGCATTGCAAAAGGTCATTTACACGCAACCGGGACAGATTGCTGATTTTGTTTCGCTTTTGCAAGGGAAACTTGATGAACGCATTAGTAACGACCCCTGTGTTCATTCTGCTTACGAATTGCTATGAGACTACAGAGATTACAAGAACAGCAGTTAAGTCTGTTCCCTCCAGAGGAAATTAACGCAGTGGCTACAAAGCGCCAAGTCGTCAATGTCGCTTCTGTTCCTAAGCGCAGCCCATTTCGCTATCCGGGTGGAAAGACATGGCTGGTACCTACTGCCCGCAAGTGGTTTGCGAAAGCGTGGGCGGGAACCTGCTTGATAGAACCCTTTGCGGGTGGCGGTATCATCAGTCTGACCGCTGCTGCTGAACACTATTTCGAGAGGGTCATGATGGTAGAACTGGATGATGATGTGGCTGCGGTATGGCAGACCATACTCGACGAGAATTGTCAGTGGCTTGCAGAACAGATTTCGAAGTTTAATGTGACGGCAGAGGACATAAGTAATGCCATCTCCCATGCCGAAGATGGTGTCAAAGAACGTGCTTTTGCAACGATTGTACGCAATCGTACAAACCACGGAGGAATATTGGCAAAGGGATCTGGCACAATAAAGACGGGAGAGAAAGGACATGGCTTATCCTCCCGATGGTATCCAGCCACATTGGTAAAGCGTATTCGCGAGATTAACAAAATGGCGGATAGGATATCTTTTGTCCACGGAGATGCCTTCGACATCATGGAGCAGAGTCTTGACGATGAAAACGCATTCTTTTTCATAGACCCTCCATACACCGTTGCTGGCCGAAGGCTCTATAACCATTTTGAAGTCGATCATCGGCGTATTTTCGAGCTTGCCACCAAAATGCGTGGGCAGTTCCTGCTTACATATGATGATACGCAAGAAATACGCGACTGGGCTGAAGAATATGGACTGGCATACATGGCTATACCGATGCAAACTACACACCTCGTAACCAAAGAGGAACTGTTGATATCAAACAATTTAGAGTGGTATAGCGGAAAGACCTGTAATCAGGTGCGCTATTTTGCCAAAAGTAAGGTTGTGTGAACCGCCTTATTATTGGCCAGTTCGCTGGAAATCCACAGGTAATAGGTAACATTATTATATGGCGTCGTTGCTACAATGCTACATGCTACATTGCTACATTAAGGCACTTCCATTGTGCAGAGTAGTTGGTTTCGGATTGTAAATAATATAATATTATAATAATATATTATGTATAATATATTATTATAATCTATAGGATGCGGACATGCTGAACCTCCTTAATGTAGCAATGTAGCATGTAGCAATGTGACATTTTCATAAGTCTCTTTCAGGGTGGTTATTAGAATAAAATGTATTTTTACTGCAATAATATGCCTTTTTATGCGCGTGGGGAGGGTAAGGATGGGAAGGTGTCGGTTTGTGGCTGAAACAGATGGGTTTACACATCCTTAACAGATTTTAACGCTGCATGAGGGGTCGGATTTGCAAAGCGGCGGTTTTCGTTGTATCTTTGCAGCGTGATCACAAAACAAATCAAAAAAGTTTAACCCTCAAAAACAAAGAAAGGAAAAAGAAACATGGCATTACGAATTTATTTGACGCAGAACAACAATCAGTATAGCCCCGCATTCGGCAAGTGGTACGGGCGAGTAGATAATGACAAGCCGATGAGCCTCCGCGAACTGGCGCAGCACATGTCGGAGCACAACTGCCCCTACTCGGTGGGTACGATCTACGGCGTGCTGACGGAGATGACCTCCTGCATCCGTGAGCTGACGCTCGAGTCGAAGCCCGTGAAGCTCGACGGCCTGGGCATCTTCTACGCCTCGTTGGAGAGTGCGGGTGCGTCGAGGCGACACCTCT
>JAFLSG010000019.1 GCA_022511065.1 Prevotella sp. | reverse complement strand
GGTCCCGTAGCTTAGCTGAATAGAGCGTCAGATTCCGGTTCTGAAGGTCTTGGGTTTGAATCCCAACGGGATCACTTTTACAAAATGCCAATCGCTTGATAGTCAAGCGATTGGCATTTTTCTATAAATTCACAGGGCGGAATCTACCGCCATTTCACACCGATGATGCCTTGTCACAGAATGGGCGATAGGGACGCAATCTCATGGCAGCCACGGCTTCACGATGTCAAGAAAACTATCCAAAATTTAACACTTGGCGAGAACGCGAAATAGACGCAGTTCGGCGAGTTTTGAAACTGTGCTCGACAGAATTTGATAATAAGCCTCGCAAAATCAGGGTTTGAGTTGGATTTTTTTAAGTTTCGTGTTACATTTTTCCAAAAAGTAACACGGAATTTGGTAAAAAGTAACACGAAAATTGAAGAAAAATAACACGGAATTTTATGAAAATAGACACAAAAATTGAAGTAATTAAGCCTAAAATTCGACTCTATTTGGTGTAAAACTGGAGAAAATCATGCTGGGAAATCCCCGAAAAAGCGCCTTTTTAGGGGCTTTTCGGGGGCTAAAATCTGTAATCATTTCACAAGATGTTGATAATCAATAGGTTGTAATTATACAAAACTCGCGTATTTTCGCCCGCCAGATGAAAATATGCGAGTTTTGGAGAGTTGCTTGTTAGAAATTATGCTCAAATTTAACATTTACCGCAAAGGCGATAGTCTCTGCCTTCGTTAGCACTACATGGACAGTCACAAAGAACGGAAAAAGCAGGAAGTCTATGCAAGAAAAGGCGGGAAATGCTTGGATTTAGTTTTTTTGTTGTATCTTTGTAGGGATTTTAGACTACAAAGGAATGAAGTCGGACAGAAATTCATATCAAGACTATGAAGCATAGTAGTGTTTGGTTGTTCAATATGGAGCATTGCTGCGACAATCAGCTCGACGAACTGATTCCCGAATTGCAGAGGTTCCAACGATGGGGCATCACGAAAGGCAACGTAGCCATGGCGCAATGCCCCACCGCCTCTAATGAAGATTACCTCTTCAGTAGCATGCGGTTGCGTGCAACGTTGAAGGATGACGAGACTGTGGAGATAGAGGGAATCGTCTATTACCATGACATGCCGTATTCGCAGAAGTCGGTAATTATCTGCACGTTCCCTAATCTCGACGAATGTCTCGCATGGATTACAAACACACCGAGCGTGTGCACCAAGTTCGTCAAGGTGCTCGATGAGTATTGTTAATAGATTCTTTGCGTATGATACAACAAATAGAAATCACGCTAAGCCCCAAACCGAGAGGCTTTCATCTGGTAACGGGTGACATCCTGCGCCAACTACCCAAGCTGCCGAAGACAGGGCTGCTGCACCTTTTCGTCAAGCACACCAGTTGCGGACTGAGCATCAATGAGAACTGCGACCCCGATGTGCGGGCGGACATGGAGACCATATTCAACAGGCTTGTGCCGGAAAACCGCCCCGAATACCTGCACACGATGGAAGGCTCAGACGATATGCCGGCACACGCCAAGTCCACACTCAGTGGAGTGAGCCTGACTATACCTATCACCGATGGGCGACTGAACATGGGCACTTGGCAGGGCATATACTTCTGCGAGTACCGCTCCTACGGCGGTTCACGCAGGGTTGTGGCGACGATTATCGGGGAATAGCCGCCGAATCAGCGGACGACCACCTTCCGCCCATTGACGATGTAGATTCCCTTCTTGCTGAGGTTCGGCACACGCACGCCCTGCAGGTTATAGATTACATTGTCGGAGGCACGGTCGATCTGGATGTCGGAGATACCAGTTGCTGCCGTTTTTAGTTCACCCGTCACCACGATATTGCCAAGAGCTATCTGCTTCGTATTGCCTAATTTATAGATGTGAATGACGAGACTGTTCACACCGCCTGCTGCCGCCACGCCATAGACATTCTCATCGTAAGATGTGAAATTGTTATTGCGCTCGGGCAGTATGCCACTCTCGATTTCCGTCTTCCCGCCGTCGTTCTGCCAGAAGAGATCCATTCGTCCTCCATCCGTACCGATGCGAGCTGCGGTAAACGACAGTTTGGTCGGTTTGAACAGATAGCCGTCGCGCACTGTCAAGGTGAACGTCAGGGCGTTGTCGGCATTAGCAGATGGCTCGTCTTTTATGAGTGGCTGAATACAGGTAAGCGGACTGTCGCCGAGTGTTCTCGTACCAACATACGAGAGGTTGGAGCCGATTGTAACGCTGCTCAGTTCCACCGCATCAGCAAGTTCTTCTGAGCAAGTGCCTGTCTGCGCTGCCTCACCCGTGTCAAACTTCCAGGAAAGAGTGCCGGAAGCAACCGTTGTCAAACCGTCGTCAGCGTCGGGAGTAGCCACCTCAATGATGTCGCCCTGCATCGTGCCGCCTTCGTTCTGCGCTATCGTGATAGCCTCCACGAGCGAGTTCAGATAGTTCTCAAGGTTCGTATAGCCGTTTTCCGCATAGGCGTTGGCATCGGCCGCATCGTTGGGATTCAGCCCGTTGGCAGTCTCCCATGCGTCGGGCATTCCGTCACCGTCAGTATCTACGGGGGCAGCCGTGGCATTCAGCACAGGCCACGCACTCCAGTCGGCGGGCGCATCGGCAGGGCGGTTGTCTTCTTGCGAATTGATACAGCCCTTGTTGCAGTTCGTGCCCGTATAGGTTGCCTTCCCGTCGCGCGTGTCGCTGACCATCAGCTCGTCGAACGAGTCGCGGTGCAGGCTCGCGCCGGCATACTCGAGCACCTTTCCGTAGGCATCTTCCGCCGAGTGGGTGGTGACGGCAATGTATCTTATTGGTTCGTCTATGCGAATCGTGTCCTTGGTAACCTCGGTATAAGTGCCGTCGTTGCCGTTAGCATCAATCTGGTTATACATTCCGTAAGTCCAGTTGTCATTGGTCACGGCATCATACTTGGTGTTCACGTTGCCCGCTACGTAATACTTACCCCAGAGATGCCAGGCGGGTGCGTAGTCGGGATAGGTCGTGATGTACTCCGTGGTGCGGATTCCGATACCGGCGATGCGCTGCTGTATGTTCGTGCCACGCTGCTCAGTGCCGGGACCCGGCTTGTAGTAGTTGTTCACAATGTTCACGTTCATCCCCTCGCCGCCGTAGCAGCCGTTGCCCGCCCAGTTGTAGATTACGTTGTTGCGCATATCCATCCGCTCGTCAAGCTGCGTAGTGGGTCGCGGACCAAGTCGGGGCGTGCGGCTCGTGTGATGAACCATCAGGTTGTGATGATAGGATGAGCCTGCCCCACCCCAGTTGCCGCCATAGCCGTGGTTGCCCTTGGAATGGCCGGAGTTCACGAGGCTCTGCGCCACAAGGCACCACTGCACGGTGATGTTCCTACAGCCGACCATCGACAGGCACTCGTCGATGCTCCAGCTGACGGAGCAGTGGTCGATGATAATGTCATTGCAGTCAAGCGCGCCGAAGCCGTCCCATCCGTCTGCCCCGTTCACGGTCACGTATTTGTTGCCCAGGCGGAAGCGCATATAGCGCACGATGATGTTGTTGCCCTTGATGGCGCAGGGATAGTCGGCAAGGCAAATACCGTCGCCGGGGGCGGTCTGCCCCGCAATGGTCGTGTTGGAGTTGATGTTCAGTTGCGACTTGAGGTGTATAGTGCCCGACACATCGAAGACGATGGTCTTCTTCGAGCCTCCCTCCAAGGCTGCCCGCAGCGAGCCTGCGCCGCTATCTTCCAAGTTCGTCACGTGCCTCACCTCTCCTCCTCTGCCGCCTGTCACATAGCGGCCGAAACCTTCTGCACCAGGAAATGCCAACGGCTTCTCCTGCGCAGCGGCCGCCACTGCAAACAGCAGGGCGACCGCGCTCAGTAACTTGACTTTCAGTCTCATCGTCTCATCAGTTCAGCACTTCCTGTGCCTTATATACTTTGGTAGCAAGCGTGGTGCGGGTACTGTCCTTCGAGAGAGTCATCGTCACCTCAAAGTCGCGCACGTTCTGAATCCGAGAGACGGGCAGCATAATCTTCTGCACGATGTCGCTCTCCTCGTTGGGGAGGGAGGCGATCTTGTTGAAGTTCTCACGCGCATAGGATTCCGTGCTGTAGATGGGATAGTGGGTAGCGCCCTTGCTGCCGTAGATGACGGAATCCACCAAGTCCGTGAACCGAGCCTGCGCCGCAGCGTTCAGGCTGCCCGGGTTGGTCAGCGAGAAGTCGAACCAGAAGTTCTCCTTCGCATCAACATCGGGATCAACATCCTTGGAACAGCTGGTGTAGGAGGCAGACATCGCTGCCACCACCATCAGCACGAACACATATTTCAAAATCTTCATAATCGTTTCCTTTCTGTATTTTGTTAATGATTACTTGCCGTTGAGCAGACGGGCCGCGCCAATCTTCTGCTTGTAGATTTCGGAACTGAACACCTTGTCGGTCTGCTTGAAGTAGAGACCATCGATGCCCTTATCCGTGTGGTAGTCGAGGTGGCTCGGATTGTCCGTGATGAAATACTTGGGATTCGGGTCTTCCATCAGGTCGGTAGCCCGCAACCCTTCTTCAAGGTGAACCACAAGCTCATCTGTGCCATACGGGTAATACTTCGCATCCCACGTGCGCGCCCACTTACCGGGCGTGTTGGAGGTGGCGTTGAACGCATACGAGTTGAACGGCTGACCATTGGAGAGGTACTCCTCGTCGTTGGTGGTCCAGTTGTTGTAGATATTGAACGTGCAGGTGCCCGTTCCGTCACCGCCTTGTACCTCGCGTGCATCCCAACCGGCGCTGTTCATCACGCGAAGCACGTCAGCCGCATCTTTCGTCATGATGATGAGGTTGTCGTGGAAACCGAGCACGGAGCCTCCCGGAATGTAGCGGGTGTTCATAATCACGTTGGCTGCCACCGTACAGAAGTTCACGATGGTGTTGTGGTGAACGTCGATGTTCCAGCGCACGGACTCATCCCATGTCAGGTTGCGGTTGTTGTCGGTGATGATGGAGCGCTTCGGGTTGTTGTAGAACACGCAGCCAGCCACCTCCACATCTTGCAGGATGTTCGACTTCGGACGACCGTTGTGGTCGGCAAAGATGTAGGCGTAGTCACCTGCATTGTTGCTGTAATAGCCGTCGTTGTAGAAGTCGCAGTCAATCAGCTTGAGGTGCTGGATATAGAAGTCGTTGGAGCCTTGGATTCGGAAGAATCCGCGGATAAGGCCTTGGAACGAGCAGTTGTTCCATTCCAACAGCGTCACGTTGATACCCATACCATTAGAGTACATGTTCATGAAGTAGTTACCCGAGGCATTGCCCACGCCTTCCATCTGGTGACCATAGTTCGTTGCCATCGGACAATCCACATCCAAGTCCATGAAGCGGATGGAGTCGATGTCGAGTGTGATGGAGGCGTTCTCACCAGAAACCGGCTGACGACCGAGCATGAAGTTGCAGGTATTCACCGCGTTACCGGTCTGCGTCATTCCGCTCATATACAGCGTGGCGCGCTTGCCCTTTGCCACATCGTCGGGATTGGTGCGGAGCGTGAAGCCCTTGTAGAGCGACAGGCTGTTCGTGAAGTGGTAGGCCTTGCCACCTTCGAGGTAGAACACCTGGTTCTCTGGCGTGTCGTTGCTCGCGCTGTAGCTGTCGATGATGTTGTCGAGCTTCATCGAGTTGTACTTCGAGATGTCATAGACGTTGGTGTCGCCGATGGTGTCGGTGGCATTCGGAACATGCTGGATGAGAATGGGCGCGTTGGGCGTTCCCTTCGTGCGCTTCATCGTCGTGTTGAAGCAGGCATCTACAGCATACTTGATGCTGTTGTCCCATACGTCGATGTTGTAGCAGGAGTTCTCCGACAGGTTGTCAATGTCCAACTCTATCACGCCGTTCTCGTCCCACGCCGTCTCGGGAATCGTATAGTTCACGTAAGTCGGGTTTACCGTAGCATTCGGGGTCGAGGCAGAGGCTGTAAACGTCAGCCTGTCAATCTTCAGCACGTTCTGGTCGGCATCAACAAAGTTGAAGTGGCTTCTGAACACCTCCTTCTGGTCGTTAGTGTAGCTCGCAATGTTGCGGCTCAGCGTCAGGTGCATCGAGGTCTTGGTGATATCTGACACCTGAATCACGAACGGCACATCGTAGCGCACGCCTGTGGTCAAACCCTGATACTCCGCCCACTCGCGGCCGTTGCCGTAGCCGTACCACAGCGAGTTCTTCGGGTCGGTCTTCCAACTGTCGTCAGTGGCGCTGTAGGAGTGGAGCGCGCGAATGGCGAAGCGATAGTCCGTCTGATAGTTCAAATGCTCGATAAGGCAGTCGTACTGCAAGGGGTCAGTAATCACGGTGTCACCCGCAAGTTCCTTGCCGTTCAGTCTCTGCTCTGTCTCAATCCAGGCATCCTCGCCGTTTGCCACGTAGTTCTGGATTGCCCACTTGATTTCGTAGCCCACAGCACCATCTACCGTGTACCAATAGAGATGTGCGTTGTTCAAATCCGTCACCACGCAGTTGTAGGGGTCGGAGTCGCCCTTGCCCGTGTTGTTGTCGTTGCGGAACATCGGGCGGAACAGGCGGTCGGCCGCTTCCACCGCCGCGCTGTCGTCATCCTTGCAAGACCAGAAGGTCACCGAAGACAGCAGCATCAATGAATATAGCAGTATCTTTTTCATCTGAATAGTCTCTTTATGATTATTACTTGCTGGTTTAATATCCGTAGTAGTTCTTATACACACCGCCGGAGCGTGCGATTACTTCCTGCGGGTAAGGCAGGAGATAGCGCACGGCGGGAAGCCGGCTCACCGTACCTGCGGGATCGGAGGCACTGACATTGAATGCACTCGCAGCACCATTATCTACCACGACGATGTTGTTTCTCGCGTCAATGCGGATATAGCCGTAGAGCGAGTTGGTCACCTGCCCCTTGAGGCTGCCGTCGGTGTTGCTCCACGCCAGGGTATAGGTTTCCCACTGCGTGGTGCTGCTCGACGAACTGAGTCCCGTGATGGAGCGCGCCGATACTACCTCGTAGGGCTGCTCATTGGCGGCGAAATACTGCTCCGGCGTCTGCGTCGGGCGCTGTGCCGTACCATAGGGGTTCAGCACATACATCATATATACGCTCTTGTTGGGGAAGTTCGGGTCGTTGTAGTTCTTCACGTAGGTGTAGAAGATGTCCTGCGCACGGAGTTGGCTGTAGGGGATTCCATCGTACTCCTCCACCATGTCCATGTAAGGAGCGGCTCCCTGCTCCTGCTCCGCGATGGAGTAGTAGGTGAGGAACGTAAGGAGCAGCTTCTCGCTATACATATTGTTGCGCACGAGGTCTTTCCATCGCATGTTCTCGCCGGCGAACTCCCACTTGCGCTCATCGAGCACGGCAGTCAGGAAGTCGGCCTTTGAACTGGCGGCGGCAGCCACGTAAGCATCAACGCGCTCTGCCTGGTCAGCCGCATTGAAGGCGCGGCGACGCACCGTCTTCAGTGCTTCCTGCGCCTCGGCGGTCGGACCGTTCAGCTCGTTCTCTGCCTCGGCGAACATCAGCAGCACATCAGTATAGCGGATATAAGCGAAATTGATACCCGTGGCACTGGTGGTTGCCTTGCCGAGTCCGTTAGTGTTCCAGAGCTTCGACCACTTGTTGTTGTGCATCGCATAGTCGAAGCGCAGCGTGGGCAGACCTTGGTTGGAGTAGTACCACATTCCGCAGATATAGTCGCGGCGCAGGTCTTTCTCGTCGAAGGAATAGCGGTAGAACGCAGAGGTGCGCGCACCGCCGTCTGTCTTGCCCCATGCAGAATTGCTGTAGTCGGTATCATCGGCAGTATCGACTCCGTTGCTCGGTCCCTGTGCGTAACCGAAGTAACTGGAGACAGCCTTGGCAAAGGGAATCTCGAAGATGGGGTCGTCGCCCTTCGTCACCACGAAGTTACACTCGTCGATGAACACATCGCGGTAGCTTTTGCTCAGTGCGTGACCACCTGCGTCGATGATTCTCTTCGTGTATTCGCGGGCTATCTGGTAGTAGTCGAGATAGTTCGATGGGCGACCCATGCGGTAGTTCCGTTGGTCACCGGCATCATGCGTCAGCGAATAGCCACCTGCCTGCAGCGCCAGGCGCGCAATCATGGCATAGGCAGCCTCACGCGAGATACGCTCAGGGGCGGCGATAGTAGCATCCTTATCGGAATACATCTGCTCCGCAGCCTCTTTCAGGTCGGCGATGAGCGCATCGCTGATTACTTGGCGTTCAGCCACCTCGGGCAGCAGATTGTCGGTCTCATAGGTAGCCTGCAGCGTGAAGGGCACGTCGCCGAAGTAAGACAGCAGCTCATGGTAGAACATGGCACGTATCACCTTCGCCTCACCCATCATCTGCGAGGTAGAGGTCGGCTCTGCATCGCCCGGCTCATAGACCTCGCTATTACGCAGGTTGTAGATGAACTCGTTGGCAAGCTCCACACCCGAGTAGAGTGCGTTCCAGAAGCTCTCCACATTGCCCGCATCAGAGCGCACATCAAAGCGGCGGGGCTGGTTACCTGCCGCAGCCTCGTTTGCATTGGCGTAGAAATCCACATCGCTGTTCAGCTGGAAATTGCTATACAGGTTATTGCCGAAGGTCGCATCGGTGAGAATCTTCGCATACACACCGTTCAGCGCCGTGCGAATCTCACCTTCGGAACCAAAGACGAACTCGGCGTCAGCCGCAGTCGTGGTAGGCTCTACATCAAGGAAGTCATTGCAAGATGACAATGACAGCAACATCAAGCCGCTGATAAATATCTTGTTGATTTTCATATTCTTTCAGTTCTTTTAGTTGTCATTAGAATGTCACGTTAAGACCGAACGAGAACGAACGGGCGCGTGGATAGCGGTTATAGTCCATCGCAGGCGTGAGACCCGACATCAAATCTACCTCGGGGTCGTAGCCGGAATAGCTCGTCAAGATGAAGAGGTTAGAGCCGGATACGTAGGCACGCACCTTGCTCAGACCGATGGTTTGGCACAGCTTCTTGGGAAGCGTGTAGCCCACGGTCACATCGGAGCAGCGGATGAACGAGCCGTCCTCCACGAAGTACGACAGCATCACGTTGTTCACGATGTCGGCAGGGTTCCAGTTGGTGGGCGTCGGCGTGTTCAGCGACTGATATACGCCGGGCTGACCGTCGAGATAGTAGGCCTTGTAGAGACACTCACCCGATACAGGGTCAGTGTAGCGCCAGCGGTTGCCGTCGGCGTACTTTGCCAATACATTATAGAAGGTGTACTGGTCCTTCGAAGAAGTTGAGAGCGCATACGCCGTGGCGTTATACACATCGAAGTCAAGCATATAGACGAAGTTGGCGGAGAAGTCGAAGTCCTTCCACTGACCAGAGAGTCCGAAACCGCCTTGCCACTTCGGGGTCGTGCGGCCAATGACCGTCTTGTCGTTCTCGTCAATCTGTCCGTCGCCGTTAAGGTCTTTTATCTTGATTTTACCTACCAGCGTGGAGTAGCCGGAGTTAGAGGAGCTGAACACACCATTTCCGCTGTTGCCCTCGTAACCGTCGGTCACCGTACCACCCACAAGGATGCCGTTCACCGTTCCCTTGCCCTTTGGCGTAGAGAGGTAGTTATCCACGGCGGGATATTCAAACTCATCCCATGTATAGACACCGTCATAGACATAGCCGTACATCAGACCAAGCTCACCGCCCACCTGCAGCAGATAGTCCTGCTCGTCGGACGACTTCCATCTGTCGGTTTTATTGTAGATGATGTTATCCGTAGCGTTGAGCTGCTTCACGGTCATCTTGTTGTGACCGAGGGTGAAGTTAGCAGAAAGCACATAGTCCTTACCGCTCAGGATGTCGCCGTTTACGGTCAGCTCCCAACCATTGTTAGCCACCTTACCGATGTTCTGCATCTGCTTCTCATAGCCCGATGTGCTGGGGATGGGCGACTGATAGAGCAGGTCGCGCGTCGTGTTCCAATATACCTCGGGCGTGATGGTCAGTCTGCCACCCCAGAGCGAGAGATCCACAGCCACGTTGCGGGCGATGGTCGTCTCCCACTTAATCTTCTTATTGGGATAGGTGTCCGAAGTACCATAGAAGAGGTCGCCATTGCTGGTGGCCTCACCAAAGCCGGGACCGCCGGAGTTCTTCGACTCATAGAGGAAGCGCCAGAGGTCGTCTTTGATATTGTTGTTACCCGAGAGACCCCACGAAACGCGGAGCTTCAGCAGGTCGAGCCACTTCACATCCTTCAGGAAGTTCTCGCGGTTGAGGGTCCATGCACCGGAAACGGAGGGGAAGTAGCCCCACTGATGCCCAGGCGAGAACTTGGTCGAACCGTCGGCACGGAACGTTGCTGCTAAATAGTATTTGTGATCGAAGTTGTAGGTCGCCTGACCGAAGAACGAGGCTGTGCGGTTAGCCGTGGAGCGCACCGTATAGGTATCCTGCGCGTATGGTTCTCCGAGTGCCATGTTGTCAAGCGCCGTGCTCGCGTCTATACCCGTGTCAAAGAGGTGGGCGGTCTGCTTGTCTTCCTTGTACTGCGAGCTGTAGATTTCCTGACCGAGCAAGAACGACATGTTGTGATCGTCCTTCACGGTGAGGTCGTAGGTCGCCGTGTTCGTCCAGGTGTAGGAGTGTACCGTGCGGTTGGTCAGCGCAGCCACCGGGCGTTGCTGATGCACGGCTTTCTGGGCCTCGCCCGTCAGCCAGCCCCAATAGCGCTGTGTGTCGCGGAACTGGATATTGTAATTACCTTCGGTACGGAGCACCAGTCCGCTGATGGGATTCCACTTCAGCGCAGCCTGGTTAGAGAAGGTGTAGCCATGCTTCTTCTGTATGTTCGTCTGAATGTCACTCACGGGGTTGGTCAGTATGAAGCGCTCTGCGTCTGCCGCATTCTCCATGTCCTGATAGGAGCCCCATGAACGGAGACCTGCCGTGGGCTGATAGCGCAACACGTCCACGAGACCGCCGGAACCGATGTTGTCACCACCTGCACCCGCATCCCGGCGATAGGAGATTTTGGGGTTGTAGGTGAAGTCGAGGTTCTTGCCTATCTTCGTGTTCAACTTGAAGTTCAGGTTTGTGCGGCGCACGCCGGAGCCGAGGATGATACCCACATCTTCCGACTGCGTGAGCGAGAGATTGAAGCGGGTGGATTCATTACCCCCCCCAACTGTCACGTTGGCGGAGTAGCTTGTCGGGTGATTGCCCAATACGGCATCCTGCCAGTCGTGGGTCAGCGCATTCGCGTAGAGCGCGTTGTCCATCGGGTTACCGAAGTTACCACGGAACGCCTTCGCCCAAGAGGAGCGCGTACCACTCGCGGCAGCACGGTCGTACTGGAAATCCACGAACTGGCGCGTGTCCATCAAATCCATCGAGCGGGCGAGCGACGAGGTGGTCAGGCGGGCATTGAAGGTGACCTGCACCTTACCCTGCTGTGCCGACTTGGTGGTCACCACCACAACGCCGTTACCACCCTTCGCACCATAGATGGCGGTCAGAGAGGCATCCTTCAACACGTCGATGGACGCAATGTCGGTCGGGGGAATGTCGTTGATGTTATCCACCTGGAAGCCATCGACGATGAACAACGGGTCGTTGCTCTGCGTCACCGAGGTAGCACCACGCACGCGGATGCTCACATCGGCACCAGGCTGACCGTCGGTCGTCGTAATCTGCACACCGGCAATCTTACCCTGCAAAGCCTCAGCAGCCGAGGATACAGGCACGACGGCGAGCTTCGCACCCGACACCGAACCTACCGAACCCGTCAGGTCCTTTCTGGCCTTGCTCGTGTATCCCACTACCACCACCTCTTCCAAGGCGGCATTGTCGTCTTGCAGAATGACAGTCATATTCTCACTCGCTGCCACCTCTTGCGACACCATGCCGATGTAGGAGATGACCACCTGCTTGGCGCTCTGAAGCGTCAGCGAGAAGTTACCGTCGAAATCGGTCACCACTGCATTCTTCGCGTTGTTCTTCTCCACTACGGTCGCACCGATGACCGGCTCGTTGTTGGAGTCCAAGACCTGTCCCTTCGCCACCGTCTGCGCCATCAGCTCGGGCGGAGCCAATACGCAGAAAGCTGTCAGCAGGCAGAGCTTGCATAACAATCTCATTGCTTGATTCATTCTTCTTTTTGGTTTTAAGTAATTAATAATTCAGTTATATTCAATATCACAAGTAGATTAGCTTCGTCGGCAAAATTAACACTTTTTTCACTTCCTACCAAATTTTTCACTCGAAAACAGCCCTTTTTACGGAGGGTTACTGCCCTTTCACTCAAAGGAATGCTTTCCACGACTCGTCCAAATATCTCCTACGAGGCAAAGGAAGCATTCCTATGGGGATATAGGAGATATTCCGACGAGCCGAAAGTAATATCGGAACGACCCGAAGGAAGTATCGGAACAAGTCGTAGATGAATTACCCTCAAAATTTGGCGGTTTCATCCTTTTTTCGTACCTTTGTCCCTGAAGTCATGACAATACACCTATTATTATATATATGGACATTACCGAACGATTTCTAAACTACACACAGTTTGACACGCAGTCGGCAGAGGGCAGCGAGAGCGTACCGAGTACACCAAAGCAGCTCATATTCGCCGAATACCTGAAAAAAGAGTTAGAGCACGAGGGGCTCAGCGATGTGGAGATGGACGAGAAGGGTTACATCTACGCTACGCTGAAGGGCAACGTGAAGGGCGAGGCTCCCACGATAGGTTTCATCGCGCACTATGACACCAGTCCAGACTGCCCGGGAGCAGGCGTGAAACCGCGCATCGTGCGCAACTACGACGGTGCAGACATCGTACTGTCGGAGGGCATCGTGAGCAGTCCGAAGAAGTTTCCCGAACTGCTGCAGCACGTTGGCGAAGACCTCATCGTGACTGACGGCCACACGCTGCTCGGCGCAGACGACAAGGCGGGCATCGCGGAAATCGTACAGGCAATGGCATACCTGCGCGACCATAAGGAAATCAGGCACGGCGACATACGCATCGCCTTCAACCCCGACGAGGAGATAGGCATGGGCGCACACCACTTCGATGTGGAGCGATTCGGATGTGAATGGGCTTACACGATGGATGGAGGTGATGTTGGAGAATTAGAGTTCGAGAACTTCAACGCTGCTGCGGTAAAGGTGCGCATTAAAGGCGTGAGCGTGCATCCCGGCTATGCGAAGGGCAAGATGGTGAACGCCTGTGCATTGGCTACCGAGTTTGCCGGCTTGCTGCCCGCAGACGAGCGCCCGGAGACGACGGAGGGCTATCAAGGATTCTTCCACCTGATGGGCATTCAGTCGAATATCGAACAGGCGCAACTGAGCTACATCATACGCGACCACGACCGCGACCGCTTCGAAGACCGCAAGCGGCTCATGGTGAAACTGGCGGAGCAGATGAATGAGAAATACGGGGAAGGTACGGTTGTGGCAGAGGTGAAAGACCAATACTACAACATGAAGGAGAAGATAGACCCGCAGATGCACGTCATCGACTTGGTGCTGCACGCCATGCAGGAATGCGGCGTAGCACCGAAAGTGAAGCCCATACGCGGAGGAACTGACGGTGCGCAACTATCGTTCAAGGGGCTCCCCTGCCCTAACATCTTCGCCGGAGGCGTGAATTTCCACGGTCCTCACGAGTTCGTAAGCATACAATCAATGGAAAAGGCGCAGCAGGTAATCGTGAAAATATGCGAGTTAGCGGCAGACTTCAACAACTGACGCTAACAGGACACTAACTGAACAAGCGGTCGAGCGCCTCTTGCTCGCCTACCACCCAGATGATGTCGCCCTCGGCAAACCTACGGTTTGGCTTGCAGGGCGACAAACTTTCCTTGCCTTCCTCAAGTCCCACAACCATGCAGCTATAGACCTCACGAATGCCACTCTCAATCAATGTCTTGCCAATGAAAGGACTGTTAGCCCCGATGACAAGCTGACGGAGCTTCATCTCCCGCTTCTCCATCTCGGGATCCTCGCCAAACACATCACGCTCCACGGCCTGACGGAAAGCCGTAAATTGGCTGTCGCTTCCAATAACTTGCAGCACGTCGCCGGGGAAAAGAAGGTCATCGGCATCGGGAATGTTGATGCGCCGCCCACCTCGCAGGATGCTGCTGACATGAACGCCGTACTTACGGGCAAGGGCGAGCTGCTTGAGCGTCTGCCCCGCCCACCGCGAATTGGCAGGTACGCTGAAGTCGGCGATATGCACATCCCGGTCGAGCAGACGGCCCTCATAGAGCGGGCGCTTCTTGCCATGCACCTGCGCCTCAATGTCGCGCGAGCGGAGATTCTGGATGAACAGGCGCTCAAGCGTGATGCTGTTCTTCTTCGTCCACCGCGACAAGATGATAAGTACCACGACAATCAGACCGATGGTCAGCATGACGGCATTGGTAAAGCGGCTCAAATAGTTGCAGATGTAGAACACAAAGCCCACGGCTATCATCACCCTGACGAATATCGTGAGCAGCAGGGGCAGGCGGTTGCGGATGCTCTCCGCCCAAAGCGCCTTAAACTCCTCGCTGCGGTTCTTCTTCATCACCATCGCACGGAGGAAGGGAGAGATAAGCAACACGGTGAGCACGCCCGTGATGGCATTGGCGTACCAATGCAACTCCCACCCCGGCAACAACTTGCGGGTAAAGGGGAGCACCAGCGTGAACATAAGGAAAATGGAGGCGGAGGAGAGGATGGAATAGACCACCGTATTGACCGACATCTGCAAGAGTAGTTGCTTCCACTTGCTCTGCTCCTGAGTTTGCGCATGGCTCATCGTCATGCGGTTGAGCAGACGGATGAGTTTGGAGGGCAGTCGATGCTCCAAATGGGCGTATGCTGGTGTGGCAAGCCGAATCATGTAAGGCGTGAGGAAGGTGGTAATCACACTGACGGCCACCACCACAGGATAGAGGAAGTGGCTGATGACACCGAGCGAAAGACCGAGCGAGGCGATGATGAAGGAGAACTCTCCAATCTGCGCCATGGAGAATCCGCAGCGCATTGCCGACTTCAGCGACTCGCCGCCGAGCATAAAGGAGAACGTGCCGAATATGCTCTGCCCGAGCAGGATGGTCAGCACGAGCGCCACGATGGGTGCGGCATAGTCAATCAGTATCTTCGGATCCACGAGCATACCCACCGACACAAAGAACACGGCACCAAAGAGGTTCTTCACTGGCTCAACCAACTTCTCGATGCGCTCCGCCTCAACCGTCTCGGCAAGGATGCTGCCCATGATGAACGCGCCAAAAGCGGAGGAGAAGCCCACCTGCGAGGAGACCACCGCCATCGCACAGCAAAGACCGAGTGACACGACGAGCAACACCTCACTATTGATAAGACGGCGCACAGAGCGCAGGAAGAGGGGAATCGCAAAAATACCCACCACAAGCCACAGCACAAGGAAGAAGCCAATCTTCACCACAGAGCCTATCATCTGCTCGCCACCGACACTTCCATTGGCGATGGCACTCAGCATCACCATCATCACGATGGCCAGAATGTCTTCAAGGATAAGCACGCTCATCACAAGTCCCGCAAACTGCTGCTGCCGCAGACCAAGGTCGTCGAATGCCTTATATATAATAGTGGTGGAAGACATGGCGAGCATTCCCCCAAGGAAAATGCAGTCCATCTCCCCCCATCCAAAGAGATGCCCCACGCAGAGGCCGAGCACCGACATGGAGAAGATAATCGTGCAGGTGGAGATGACAGGCGACGCACCCATCTTCAGTATCTTCTTGAAAGAGAAGTCAAGACCAAGCGAGAAAAGGAGGAACATCACGCCGATGTCCGCCCAGAGGTGTATGTTCTCCGAATCAGCAACCGAGGCGGTATAGGGCATGTGGGGACTGACAAGGAAACCCGCCACGATGTAGCCTAAGACAAGTGGCTGTTTCAGTCGCTTGAATATGAGCGTCACAATACCCGCCACCATCAGGATGAGGGCAAGGTCTTTGATCATTGTGGGGAGTTCTGCCATTCTTTCGATGCGTTAAGGTCAATACCACTGCACCGCATTGGAGTAGCTGCTGCGCTTGTCGTACTTCAGCGCATCGGTCAGCGTGGAGGCATTGCAGCGGAACGAGAAGTTATAGCTTGTATAGGGTGCCAGCACCACGGAGCACGACATGTTGAAACAGTGCAGGTCGCGATTGAGGGATGCCGTGGTCATGGAAATCTTCTTGTTGTCGAAATCGTAGCCGGAGGAGAAGGAGATATTCCAGCCGTCACTGATGCGCAGGTTACCACTGAGGTTGAGGTTCTGCGTCACCTTGTAGGGATAGCGCATGGTATCGTAGTTGAACTTGCCACCCGTGTTCTCACGCACGTTCACGCCGTAGCCAAGGCTCAGGCTCCAAGGCATCTGGAACGCCATATAGCCGTCCTCGTCGGTATCAGCCTTCGACTTGCTCTTGTCTGCGCCATGTTTCGCTTTCTCCATATCCTTGTCGATGTTGGTGTCCACACCAGTGTCCCACTCATCCTCTTCTTCCTCCTCGTCACGGTTCTTGCCGTTCTTACCCTTCTTCTCCACCTTCTCGCCCTTCAGTCGCTTGATGAGATTGGAAATCTTCTCATTGTTCAGCGTATAGGAGAGGTTCTGCGAGATACCCTGGAATCGTCCGAGCTTACCCAATCCCCAGTAGGTCTGATGCTCGCTCAGCCGAGGCCTTCCTCCTACGCTGTCCACCTCATAGACATAAGAGGCGAACACGGCGTTGAGGTTCAGCGTGTAGCTCTTGCTCAGTTTCAGACGGATACTGGTGGACAGGTCGCTCCACGGGCGTATCTCTGCTGCCATATTGTACGACATAGAAGCACGGAACTCGTCTATCAGACTGATTTTCTTGTAGCCCGTCGAGTCGTCGTCAGATCTTACTTTCATCTCCAAGTTGTTCGACAAATCCATGGAGATGCTTCCCGTCTTGCCCTTGCCCGGCACACCATAGGGACCTATCTGATAAGGCGAATACTCCACGAGCGAGACATTTCCGTCTGCGTCGGTCTTCTGGTAAGTCTCATAGTAGCCATAGCGACTGGCACTGAAGTCGGGCGCATAGCTGAAGCTCACGGTCGGAGTGATGACGTGACGGATGGTCTGTATCTTATCGCCAAAAATCTTACGGCTCGGTGTCCAAAAACCGTACATCTTGGTGGAGGCACTCAGACTGAGGTTCCAGTTATAGATGTTGTAGAAGCCACTAAGCGTATCAGTAACCTCCCGCTGTCCCGCCTCATCCCACGACTTGCGGGTCTTGGAGAAATAAGTACGGTCGGTAAGGTTGAACGACGGATTGACATTGAGATAGCCGAAGAGCGTGAAGTTACCACTGATGGGGATGGTATGCTGCATTCCGTTCTTCCAGTCTCGCGCAAGACTTGAGTGGAGCAGCCTGTCCTCCTTGGTGTTGATGTCGTTCTTCAGATGTCCCGTGTAACTCATAGAAATCTTCTCATACCACCGCTCATCGCCCACCGCCTTCTTGCGCTTGAAGGGATAGAAGCGCGAGATAGAGATGTTCAGGTCAGGCAGCGTGAGTCCGATGGTAGAGTCACGCATATTCTGGTTGAGGTTCATCGTCGTGGAGAGCGACATACCGATGCTTGAGAACGTAGTGCTCCAAGAGACGGACGAGGTACGGGTGGACTGCGTCATCGCCTGTGGGTTATACATCGAGGTCAGGTTATTACGCTCGTAACTCGATGTAGCGAAGTTCACACTCGCCGAGAGCGTGCTGAAGGGATTCGCCTTGGGGTCTTGTCGGTGACTCCACTGCACCTTGAAGCTCGTCTGCTTCATGTAGTCGGGCATGTTCTTCTCGCCGTTCACGGTGTTCTGGTAACTTGCGAAGAACGAACCACTGAACTTATAGCGCTTCCTATAGTTGGATGCACCCGAAAGTCCCCACGAGCCTTTGGTATATATCTCGCCAAGCAGCTTCAAGTCCATCTTGTCGCTCAGCGCGAAGTAGTAACCGCCATCGCGCAGATAGAAGCCGCGCTCCGTCTCGTCACCATAGGTCGGCATGATGAGACCACTCGAATAACTCTTGGTAAAGGGGAAGAAACCGTAAGGCACGGCAAAGGGAAGCGGCACGTCTGCCACCACCAAATAGGCAGGACCGAACACCACATCCTTACCCGGGCGCATCTTTCCGCGCGAGAGAGCAAGATAGAAGTCGGGATGCGGATCGTCGCAGGTGGTATAGCGTGCATGCTGCAGATACACCTCGCCATTGGCACCTCGCTTGGACAGTTCACTGGTCAGGTAACCATCCTCCTGCTGCGTATATACTTCGGAGATAAGACCTTTCTTCGTCTTGAAGTTGAACGCCATCGTGTCACTCTCATACTCGTCAGATCCCATCTTGAACACGGGAGTACCCACCAGTGCCTGGGTGGTGGAGTCAAGCGTTCCCGTAGCATGCACAAGACTACTATCGAGGCTCATATAGATGCGGTCGCTCTGCAAGTCCATGTTCTGATACTTCACAGACGACGAGCCATAAAGATGCGCCAATCCCGTCGCTGCGGTATAGGTCAGCGAATCATTTGCGGAATACTCTACGGGGGAGTCGATACCATTCTTCCGACTACGGTTGATGCTGTCTTGTGCCAACGAATCGTCCACGGCCTTGTTATGCTTATAGATGGCAAGCTCCAAGGAGTCCATCACGGAAGTGTCGCGCTTGGTCTTGATGGCAGCCACCAAATCATTGGAAAACAACGTGTCGGAAAGGCGTGAGGGAAAAGAGTCCACCGGGATGCTATCTGTCGAAAGCGAATCTGCCGCAAGCCCCCTGTTCATCGTGTGCATGAACGTCAAAGGCACCTCCGCCATCACCATCATGATCACGGAGAGCAGCAGTATTACAGCCGAATTTCTTTTCACGGCTGCAAAATTAATATTAATTTTACGATTTCAGCCACAGATTAACACACATTTTCTCTTTTATACCCGCATTAACAAACATTTGTCAAGTCATTCGAACCGCTCCGCCCAACAAAGAAAGCGCTTTACGCCCTCCTCACCGAATTTCTCAAGACTGCGCGCCGTGTCTGCCACCGTGCGCTCACGCTCCAAATGACTCTTCGAATAAAACTTGTCTGCATAACAGATAACTTGCTCCTCTAACGCTTGTGGTTCATAACAACCATTGAGGGGCAATGGCAGGTTGCGGGAGACTATCTGCTCACGACTGATTCCCGTACCTGTATGGCGCTCGCAGACAAGCGCATGACGCTCATAGCCCGCCTCACGCAGCATCCTCGCCCCGATGATACCATGGCAGATGTAAGGCTCTATGCCAAAGCATTGGATACCTGGCGCATCGCATGCCACGATGCCAATGTCATGCAGCATCGCCGCTTCCTCAAGAAATTCCTCGTCAAGCCGCAGCTCTGGGTGTGCATGGGCTATCTTCAGACAACGGTCTGCCACCTGCCGACTGTGCGTCAGTAAAATCCGGCGCAACTCATTCTCCTGCGGATAATGCAGGTCTATCACCTTCTGCCAATCCATCACAATGCAGTCCCCTTATAGTCAAACAGCCGTCGCTCCGCAAGCTGCTCATACTTCGTCCCCGGCTGTCCGTAGTTGGCGTATGGATGGATGCTGATGCCGCCACGTGGTGTAAACAGCCCAATCACCTCAATATACTTCGGATTCATTAGGCGGACAAGGTCTTTCATGATGATGTTCACGCAGTCTTCGTGGAAGTCGCCATGATTGCGGAAACTGAAAAGGTACAGCTTCAGGCTCTTGCTCTCCACCATCCGCTCCCCAGGAATATACATGATTCTGATTTCCGCAAAGTCGGGTTGTCCCGTAATCGGGCAAAGCGATGTGAACTCTGGGCAGTTAAACTGCACCCAATAATCATTCTCCGGGTGCTTGTTCACGAATGTCTCGAGCACCTCCGGGGCATAGTCCATCCGATACTCCGTCTTCTTCCCCAATGCCTGCAATCCTTCTTGTTCTCTCATCTTTTAACTCTTGATTTTGAAAATGTTATAGCTGATATCCCTGTCATAGACATCCTCGTGGTCATGCGCCTTCGTGAACTTCACCACACGGATAGTGACGGGCAAGACAATAATCTCGTATATCGTCTTCAGCAGCACCTGCGAAATCATCAGCGACGGCATTTCTTCCCAGGGGATTACCCCGCCAAATGCCAAAGGAAAGAAGATAATGGAGTCCGTCAGTTCACCGAATATGGTGCTCAACACGGCACGCAAAGAAAAGTTCCGTCCGTCCGACGACAACTTCATGCGGCTCATCACGTAGGCATTGATAAACGAGCCGGCAATAAAGGCGAGAAACGAGACTGCGACAATACGGGGAGCCAATCCGAAAATCTGATGGAATCCCTCATCGCCCTGCCAGTAGGCCGCCCCGGGTATGGCATCCGCTATCGCCCCGAACAGCACAAAGAGGAAGTTCATGGCGAACCCCATCCATATCAATAGGCGTGCGCGCCCGTAGCCCCACACTTCGCAGACCACGTCATTGATAATGTAACTGACGGGAAAGACGATAAGCCCCGCCGTCACGTTCATCACTCCAAACGAAATTTGTTTGGTTTCCAACACGTTTGCCGTAATCAGGCAAACACAAAACAGTATGCCGTAAAACATGAACAGCACACTGACTTTCTGATCATTCTGTCGTTCCATTTTCTTGTTTTGTTAAAGGGGGTTGAGCAAGTACCCCTGCGTTTTCGGGTGCAAAGGTACATATTTTCCCTTGATGCGCCAAACTTTCCATACACTTTTTAAGGGGTTTAAAGCGGAGCTTTTACCCCCCCCCATTTTTATTCCTTTCCAAAGAAAATCGCCCGCAGACTCGTGACTTCCGAATCTGCGGACGATAAATGAAATACTACAAACAATATTCCCTATCTCAATATACAAAAACCTTATAGCCAAGGATGCCGCCGGGGGCTCCCTGCTCCGCGCGTGGGAGGTATTCAAGTCCTGTGAGCGTCTGGCTGCTGCCCAAGTCAATGACCACCATATGCGGGAGGGCGGAAGTCTTGTCGGTGCGCCAGTATGTGGACTCCTGGAGGTCGAAAGTCTTGTCAGCGGTATTGTTACCACGAAGAATATCCTCGCTATCAGCATATTTCACCGTCCACGGCTCACGACTGATGCGACTGCCATCTGCACCCAAGGCATAGAGTTCAGCAACGGCCACCTCACTATCACCCGATTGGGTAGAAAGCGCTTGCAAAGCAATATAGCGACCCGTCTGCGGAGCGGCAAAACGAACCGTCTGCCAACCATTGCCCGCAGCGAACTGCCCTTCAGCGACTGGCGTAGCGGAGTTAAGGTCGGGTTTGTCACCCGGTTGGTTATGGGTGCGAGACTTCTCAAGGTTGAGTTTGTCGATTTCGGGATGATTCAGCGCAGAGAGACGAGGCGAGAGCCGCTTACCGTCTTTTGAGAAATAATAGGCATTGATGGAAGGTCCGACCACATCGAGAACAATGACCTCATTGCGCCCACGCTTCAGCCAGCAGCCGGGAACATAAAGCGTCTGCTGCGGGCCAACGGACCAGAAACGCCCAACAGGATGACCATTCACATAAACCTGTCCCTTACCAAAAACCTCCATATTGAGGAAAGTGTCACCCGTGCGGCGCAAGTCAAAGTAACCACGGTAATAGCCAGAACCCCTGAAGGCTGAGCCTGTCAGACTATCACGCTTGGCGGTCTCCAAGGCACGGACGGCGGTCTGATAATCATCGGGAATGGTAAAGATATTCCAACGCTTGAGGTCAAAGGTCAGTTCGTAACCATCTTGCTCCGTTGAAATCGTCACACTACGGGTGATGCCCTTGTAATCCTTGATGGCGCGACCGAAATTGATGCGCCCCATTGCCTCAATCAGGATTTTCAGTTCCTGACCTTTCTTAACTGCCGGCAGGCGAAGGCTTTGCTCGTTGCGCACGCGGTCTATCTTGCCAATATACACCGTGTCAATGAACACCTGCGCAAAGTCGTGGCAATCGTTGAGGGTAAGCACGCTCTCCGTCTCGATTTCAGGTAGCGTGGTCATGTATATCATGGAGCCCCAACCCATATCAAGATCTTCCATTGTGCGAAGCGGACTATCCATCACCAAACTATCTGCACCCAACAGGATGTCAGCGCGTTCCGTCAATTCGATGGCGGGAATGCTGATGATGTCCGCTGGTCTTCTGGGAGTGGCGGGCAATGGTTCCTTGCTGTATTTCTGCAACACCTCGCGAAGTTTGAAATACTTCTCGGTGGTTGCACCATATTCATTGATAGGGGCGTCATAGTCGTAGGAAGTGACATCGGGAGCGAAACCCGGGCTATTAGCACCTGCCCAATGGCCGAATGACGTGCCGCCGTGTGTCATGTAGAGGGAGAAAGAGATGTTCTTGGAGAGCATCTCATCGATACCTTCCACCATATCTTTCGCAGGGCGAGTCTCGTGGCGGGCACCCCACTTATCAAACCAACCGCTCCAAAACTCCGAGCACATCAGTGGCGTTTCAGGGCGCATCTCCTTCACACGTTCAAACTGCTTGTCAATATTGGCACCCGTGCCGAAGTTCATCGTCCAGAGCAGGTCATCAAGTCCGTTTTTCCAGAAGTTCGACGACCAGTCGCATTGGAAAAGTGTCATCTTCTCACCCCATGCGCCGCGCACGATGTCGCGCATGGCAGACATATATGGCTTGTCCTCGCCATAAGAACCATACTCATTCTCTACCTGTACCATAATGATTGGACCGCCATTCTCGATGGCCAACGGACGCAGTTGCTCGGCTAATTTCTCCTCGAATATCTTCGCACGCTCCATGAAATAGGGGTCTTGCTCACGCAGGCGTATGTCCTTTTTCTTCAGCAACCACCAAGGCAGACCACCCATTTCCCACTCCGCACAGGCATAGGGCCCGGGGCGCACGATGACGTACATCCCGTTCTTCTGCGCCAAGCGACAGAATTCGGCAATATCGGCATTGTCCGAGAAATTGAATACACCCTCTTGCTGCTCGTGGTAATTCCAGAACGCATAGATGCAGAGCGTGTTCATACCAAGCGACTTGCACATCTTGATGCGATGCTCCCAATAGGGACGGGGAATGCGCGGATAGTGTACCTCGGCGGCTTTCACCACAAAAGGCTCTCCATTGAGCAAAAAGGTGTTCTTGCCTACGGCAAACTCGCCCGGCACATTCATCTGCGCGGTCTTAACAGCCGCTTTCGCACGTTTCCGCTTGGCATCCGCCTGCACTGGGACAAGGCACGCCAAGGCAACAACCAATAAGGTCACTAAAGAGTTTTTCAGTTTCATATTCCGTTCTTTTCAGTTTCTCCCGCAAAGGTATCACATTCCCGCGAAAAAAACAAATCGGAAGCACAAAAATCAAAAAAGTGGCAGAAAGAAATTCATAATCCGACAAAAAAGACTATCTTTGCAACACTTATTTCACAAAGAAACCTAATTAATTGAATAAGGAGTATGAAAAAAATTTTATTATGCCTTCTTGTGTCGATAAGATGCCTAGTTATGACGGCAGAGGATGGCAGTCGGCTCTGGCTGCGGTATGACACACTGAACACGGCAAGCGTGGAAGGCCCGGAGTGCATTGCCGCGCAGGAACTGAGACTGTTTTATGGCGGCAAACAAGTGAAACTGGTCTTGAATCCCGTTTTCGAGGCAGATGCCTACTCTATTGCCGGTGAGACCATCACGGCGAAGAATGAAACGGGACTGCTTTACGGTGCATACGCCTTGCTGCGCGGTGAGAGCGGTCTGCAAAAGCCCTACTTCAAGTTGCGCATCCTGAACCATTGGGATAATCTTGACGGCAGCATTGAGCGTGGTTATGCAGGGGAAAGCATCTTTTGGAATGACCGATTGGAAACCGATGCCGCCCTGCTGAAAGAGTATGCACGTGCCAATGCTTCCATCGGCATCAACGGCACGGTACTCAACAATGTGAATGCCTCGCCGAAGATGCTCTCTCCTATATATATAAATAAGGTGAAGGAAATTGCGGACATTTTCCGTCCGTATGGCATCAAGGTGTATCTGTCTGTGAATTTTGCCTCACCGATGGCATTAGGCGGCCTGAAGACCGCTGACCCGACCAACCCGAAAGTAAAGGCGTGGTGGAAGGCGAAGGCAAAGGAAATCTATAAACAGATACCCGACTTCGGCGGTTTCCTCGTGAAGGCGAACTCGGAAGGTCAGCCTGGGCCTGGTGATTACGGGCGGACGCATGCGCAAGGGGCGAATATACTTGCTGATGCGGTGGCTCCCTACGGTGGCATTATCATGTGGCGCTCGTTTGTCTATGGCGCAAATCACAAGGGCGAGGACAGGGTTAAGCAAGCCGTCAGTGAGTTCCGTGAACTTGACGGTCAATTCCGTGAGAATGTCATTTTGCAATCCAAGAACGGGCCTCTCGATTTCCAGCCTCGCGAGCCTTACGCTCCCATCTTTGACAACATCAGCAAGACCCCGCAGATGGCGGAGTTTCAGATTACGCAGGAGTATCTTGGCCAGTCGCGCCATCTTGTGTATCTTGCCCCTATGTGGCGGGAATTTTTCTCCTATGTAGCACCCCAAAAGTTGGTCGGCGTGGCGGGAGTTGCCAACATCGGATTGGATAAAAACTGGTGCGGCCACCACTTCTCGCAAGCCAACTGGTATGCCTTCGGGCGGTTGGCATGGAATCCTGCACTGAAATCGGAAGAGATTGCCAAGGAGTGGTTGACGCAAACTTTTGATTTGCAAGCCCCAACGTTTGAACGATTGTTGAGCGTGATGATGCGCTCAAGAGAGGCATGCGTGGATTACATGATGCCGTTAGGACTGCATCATATCTTCAAGTTCGACCACCACTATGGCCCAGAGCCTGACGGATTCATCCCTACCTACCCCATCGAGTGGTGTCCCGTCTATTACCATCAGGCAGATGCTGCCGGTGTTGGTTTCAACCGCACGCATACAGGCTCTGACGCCACCTCGCAATATCGTGAGCCTTACTGCTCGCTCTATGATGACATAAACACCTGCCCGGAGCGCTTTTTACTCTGGTTTCACCATGTGCCTTGGAACTATCGGGTGAAGAGTGGGCGCACGCTATGGGAGGAAATGCAATATCGCTATACGCGGGGTGTCAATGAGGTAGAGGATTTTACCGATGCGTGGAATGCCGCCAAGCCTGAGATTGACAGCCAGCGATGGGAGGAAGTAAACAATCGTCTGCGCCATCAGTTGGAGAATGCCCAAGAGTGGCGACAGACGTGTCTCGACTATTTCGGAAAGTTCGTTAAGGAATGATGCTCGTCTGAGTGCGGGTAAGATATTCCTTCGTCGCATCAACGGCAATCAGGACACCATCCTCGATTGCCGTTTTCGTTTTGTGAGGACGGAACACATACGTTTTATTCTCGTATTGTCCCAAATATGTCAGATTGCCCGTTTCGGCATCCATCCACCACACATCCTTACGCTCACCACTAATTTTACGCAAATCGAGGTGCATATCCCTGCTCGTGTAGTCATAGACAAGCAAATAGTCCTCGCCTCGGGTAGCTATCAAGCGGTCATATTGCGTGCCGTTGTCCAAGATGATGCTTTGGTCGGGTACGCGCTCGAAATAGGGGAAGGCGAGCATCAGCCTACTGAGATATTTCATCTGATGAAAGCCCGGCGCACGCAATGCCTCTACCCACGTTATCTTGTTGTGGTAGGCGGGTGGATAGCCTTCCTTGTAGAATTGCATGATGGCACTATGCCCATAGGTATGCCCGCAACTGCCCGCAAACACGCTCCAATAAGCATAGCGTCGCACATCACAAGCCTGCCATAGCGGTTCATCGGCATCGTGCAACCCTTGCGGGATGCCCTCGTAGATGGGTTCGTCATCAAGCACGGGCTTTATAGGGCGGTATGCCCATGTGGAATCCACGTACATCCAATTGTCTTCCTCCGTGTTATCGGGTATCGGGTAATCCTTATCGCCCTTCCGTTGCCCGTATCTCCGATGACCACTCTGAAAAGTATGAAAGTCAAGCCAAGGCGCCTTACTCCACCAATGGGCAGAGGTATAGCGGCCACGGGGATGGAATGTCATCAAGTGATTACCGTCTATCTGCTTGATGGTCGTCGCAAGTGTCTCCCATACCTCACGTTTCACATCGCCTTGTATATCACCTCCGATTATCCACACGATATTTGGGCGGTCTTTGTAGCGATTGGCAAGGAATGTACCATATACCTTAGCCTGTGCCTCATCAAGCAGCCCCGCCTTTACAAGCCCGCCCCAGATGCACACCATACCGACATAGATGCCATTACGTTCTGCTTCGTCAATGATGTAGTCAAGATGCTCCCAATAGCCATAGTCACCAGCGACTTTTCTGCCATCAGGCCATCCCTGCTGCCCATAGATGTTGAATGAAGGCACATCGTTCAGCACTTGCACCTGCACCATATTATATTCCGCTTCGCGACAAGTCTGGAGATAGAAACTCACCTCGTCACGATTCAATCGCTCGGGCATCAGCCATGCCGTCTCGCCCTGCCAGAAGAAAGGTTTTCCGTTTTCAAACTGCAAAAAACGCTGATTATCAGACACGCGCAAACGACCATTGTCCCAAGGTTTATCTGCCGAAGCCGACAATGCAGCCATAACCATTGCGGCGACCCATAAAAATCTTTTCATATATCACAAATAGTCAAAGGGTTATCTCTCCAGAACCAAAACAACAATGATGCGCCTCGTCGTAGATGACGCAGAACTGCCCAGGTGCCACACCGTGAATCTTGTCACGCGCATGGACGATGTAACTCCCCTCCCCTATACGCTCAAGCGTGGCAGGCAGATAGCCAGGAGTGTGGCGAATTTTGAAGGTGACATTAAGCATCGGTTGTTGCATATCGGGCAATTCTTCAAGAGGAAGCGTCAACGGATGGAAATCGCAGATAGGGAAGTCTTGCCGATAGGCTGTTTCCGGGTCATAACCGTGAGACACGTAAAGTACATTCTCCGCTACGTCTTTCTTCACCACAAACCAAGGACCTCCACCGAATCCCATACCTTTGCGCTGTCCGATGGTGTGGAACCACAGCCCTTTATGTTGCCCAATCCGTTTGCCTGTCTCTAATTCAATCACATCGCCCGGCTGTTCACCGAGATAGCGACGGACATAGTCGTTGTAATTAATCTTCCCGAGAAAACAAATGCCCTGCGAGTCCTTGCGCTTCGCGCTCACCAAATGCTCACGCTCCGCAATCTGGCGTACCTCATCCTTCATGTAGTGTCCAATGGGGAAAAGTGCCTTTCGCAGTTGCCAGTCGTAGATTTGGGCAAGGAAGTCGGTTTGATCCTTCACGGGGTCAGGACTGGTCACGAGCCATTTCCGTCCTGCCTCATCTATTTCGGTCTGGGCATAATGTCCCGTGGCTATCAAATCATAATCCTTGCCTCGCTTCTCGTGAAATGCCCCGAACTTAATCAGCCGGTTGCACATCACATCGGGATTCGGCGTATAGCCAGCACGTACTTTATCCATCGTGTAACGTGTCACCTTATCCCAATATTCCCGATGGCAGTCAATCACTTCCAACCGACAACCGTATTTATGCGCCACAGCCGTTGCCATCTCCAGATCTTCCTCCGAGGTACAATCCCATTCCTCCGCTTCCTCCGGGCCTATCTTAATATAGAAACAGTCGGGGTGGAGTCCCATACGGGCAAACTCATAAACCACCACACTGCTATCGACACCGCCCGACAACAAGACGGCAATACGCTTATTTTCTAACTCATTTACGTTCATGATTGCAAAGATACGAATATTTTCCGTAACCAAAGTTAATTAAAAAAATATTCGTACCTTTGCAGCGGTTTCGCAACAATGCGGAACTACTTAACGTTATTCACAAATGTACAAACCAACATTCAACAAGCGCCAAGTCCATGTTTTCCGTCGTTTCGGAAACAAAGGATACTCGCTGTTCAGTTGTTTAGGCCGTGAGGTGGTTTGCAGCGTGCTTTCCGCAGCAACACTGACCTATGCCTCTGCGGAGAGCGTCTCGACGAAGCCCGTCGTGAGCGACTCTACTGCCACGACAACTGCGCGCGAGATGATGCTCGAGGAAGTCGCGGTGACAGGCTCGAGGGCGCCCCTGACCAGAAGTCAGGCTGCGAGAATGGTAACTGTACTGGAGCGTGCCGACATTCAGCAGGCGCCAGTGCAAAGTATTAACGATTTGCTGAAATATGCCGTGGGCGTGGATGTGCGTCAGCGAGGTCCCATCGGTGCGCAGACGGACGTGAGTCTTCGAGGCGGCAACTATGAGCAAATCACAATTCTGCTCAACGGTATTAACATCTGCGACCCGCAGACTGGACACCACTCGTTTGATTTCCCTGTTGATGTGAGCGACATTGAGCGCATCGAGGTATTGGAAGGACCTGCGGGAAGAGTCTATGGCACATCGTCGCTACTCGGTGCCATCAACATCGTAACCCGTCAAGGGAGCAAAGGGGTGGATGCCCGTATAGAGGACGGTTCCTACGGCTATTTGAACGCAGGCGCAAGAATCGGGACACACACGGCCACCGTCAGCAACAGCCTTTCTGCCGGTTATACCCGCAGCGACGGTTATAGTCGAAACAAGGCGGGTGGGCTGAATGCCGACTACAACGGAGGCAAGGCCTTCTATCAAGGCGACTACGACGATGAGGATGTTCGGGTTAGTTGGTACGCGGGATTGGCTGTAAAAGGCTTCGGCTCGAACACATATTGGGGAGCAGGTTGGGACGATCAATATGAGCGTATCTTCAAGACCTACACGGCCGTGCAAGCAGAGACCAAGCGGGGGCGCTTCCGCCTAAAGCCTTCCATCTTCTGGAACCACACGACGGATAGGTTTGAGCTGTTCCGAAATGCGCCAGACAAATCTCCCTTCAATTACCATCGCATTGATGTCTATGGCGTAAACCTAAACAGTTACTTCGACTGGTCACTCGGAAGGACAGCACTCGGTGCAGAGTTGCGCAACGAAGATCTCGTCAGCGGAAACCTCGGGGAGCCACTTTCAAGACCGCGTCCCATTCACGGCACAGAACGAAACTATGAATACGGACTGAACCGCACGAACGTCAGTTTCGTCTTGGAGCACAACATCCTATTACGCAACTTCACGCTCTCGGCGGGCATCGTGGCGGCGAAGAACTCATGGGATGAAGGGAATATGCACATCTATCCAGGTATCGATGCAAGCTATCGCCTCGGCGACTACTGGAAAATCTATGCCAACTACAACACTTCACTACGCGTGCCGTCAGCCACAGAACTATATTACTCGGTGGGAGGACACAAAGCCGACAAGCACTTGAAACCCGAGGAATTGTCTGCACTTGAAGGAGGCGTAAAGTATGCCACACGCTCTGTCAGCGGAAGTGTGAGCGTGTATCGCAACCATTCCAAAAACGTGATAGACTGGGTACGGCATACGAATGACCCCGACGCACCGTGGGAATCGATGAATTTCACGAAAATCAATGCTATGGGCGTGGAGACTTCGCTCACGCTCAACTTCCAGGAGCTGCTTCCCACGCAACGGATTTTGCAGAAAGCCAACATTGCCTACAACTACATACATCAAGACAAGGTGGAGGAAAGCGGTTTGCAGAGCCTCTACACACTCGAATACCTGCGCCACAAGTTTGTCTGCAACGTGCAGTTCCATTTGTGGAAGCAATTGAATTTGGGCGTAAACTACCGTTTCCAAGACCGTACAGGCACCTATACCGACATTGATGGGGCAGTACAGGACTATACCCCTTACGGAATTGTGGACGCACGGCTTTCGTGGGATGCCTCACCTTACAAACTATACATGGAGGCAAACAATCTGACGAATAAGAAGTATGTGGATTTCGGCAGCATCCCCCAACCGGGAATCTGGCTGATGGCAGGGGCAAGCATCACTTTGCCATTTTAAAAGATGTAAATGCTTACTGCTTCAGCTTCAATGAACTTTCAATGCTGCTAAGCTCGGCAGAGAAAGTCTCATCGGTTCTCAAGCGACTCTCGACGGTGTTACAACTGTAAATCACCGTCGAGTGGTCGCGGTTGCCTATCAGTTGCCCGATACGGGAAGCGGGCATCTTCGTATATTTCTGCGCGAGGTACATTGAAATCTGACGCACCTGCACATAGTCGCGCTTACGGCTCTTGCCGAACACATTCTGCTGACTGACCCCATAGTGACTGCATACTTTCTCCACGATGTCATCGATGGTCAGCGGATGATTGTCAATCTTCACCGCACGCTTGATGACACGCTCAGCCAAGCGCATGTCTATACCAGAGTTATAGACGATGGAATAAGCCATCAGCGAGTTGATGACCCCTTCAAGGTCACGCACAC
Organism: Prevotella sp.; assembly: GCA_022511065.1. Lineage (GTDB taxonomy): Bacteria > Bacteroidota > Bacteroidia > Bacteroidales > Bacteroidaceae > Prevotella. Next base: position 8,107 of record JAFLSG010000019.1, on the reverse strand, counting down.
TGCCGTTTGCCGATGATGCGATGAACTGAATCACGTCAGCGGGAATCTTCAGACCGTCACGACGGCACTTCGCATTCAAAATATCAATACACAATTGCCTATTGGGCTTCTCAAGCTCTGCCGTCATACCACAAGAGAAGCGCGTCAGCAGACGATCCTTCACGCCCTGCAAATCCACCGGCGGGCGATCGCTCGCAAGAATGATTTGCTTGCCCATGCGGAACAGATGGTCGAAGATATGGAAGAACGTGTCAAGCGTCTTCGGCGAAGTGCCCCACTCTTGTATGTCATCCACTATCAGCATATCAATGGACTGATAGAAATTGATGAAGTCATTGGTCGTGTTCTGAAGAACGGCATCCGTGAACTGCACCTGAAAGAGTCGGGCACTCACATAAAGCACGCGCTTCTCGGGATGCAGCTCCTTGCAGCGCACACCGACCGCATTGATCAGATGCGTCTTTCCGCAACCAGAAGGCCCATAGACAAAGAACGGAGTGAAGGTAGTCTGCCCTGGCTTTTCCGCTATCGTCATGCCCACCCTACGGGACAGCATATTGCTGTCACCCTCTATGAACGAGTGGAAAGTCTTCTTCGGGTCAAGGAAAGAGTCAAGTTGCTGGGGCACGGCGGCATCAAGCGGCGTAGGGGCCTTGTTGGCGCGCGTGGTACTCTGAGGTTCCTCTATACCTGACCCTTCACTGTCAATATCCCGTGTAATTCCGTGCGTCTGATCCATGACAACGCGATAGCGCAAGGCTATCTGTCCGCCAAACACACGCACAAGCACCTTAGTCAACAGTCCCACGTAGTGCTCCTCCAAATACTCGCACACGTACGAGCTTGGAACTTGCACCAAGAGCACATGCTCTGCCTCTGAGTAGGACTCAAAGGCAATTGGCGCAAACCACGTTTTAAACTGCTGCTCGGTAACGTTTGCCCTTATTAGGCGAAGGCACTCGTCCCAAAGCGACTGGTGACTTTTATTCATTAGGCGATTGCTTTAAATTAGAACAAGATGTTAGTCTATTTATCTTAATTCTCGATGCAAAGGTCGCAATTTTTTTTGATATATACAAATGCCACTTTATCCACGCCATTTATACAAAGTTTGTAACTTACTATAAAAAAGTCAGTTAGCACGTTTCACGGCTTTGGGGGCGATTCCCTTTATGTATTACCACCATAATTCACTGTATATCAGCACACTAACCATTGTCATGCATTTTACATGAATATAAATCCCCATGATGGCTAATTTCCTGAAACGTATTGTGGGAGCAAGATTTAGGGCTGCCTCAACGAAGCAGCCCAAAGTTTTTATTATTTAGACAAAATAAAAATTACTTGTCTTTCTTTCCGAAGATGGAGAAATGGACGTAGCGTTTCGGATGCTGCTTCAGGTCAATCATCAACGAATCCGTATGCAGCATCGTGGAAGTTAAATTCCTATAAAGCTCCCCGTCACGCATCAACAAGCCGAGTGTTCCATCGTTGCTGTTCAGCTTGGCAGTCATCTGCTCCACATTCTTCAGCGTAGCGTTCACGCTGCTCATCGTGGCGGCGATGTCCAAGTCGTTCAGATTGCGGGTCATCTCATTGGCATTCGCAAGCACACCATCAGCATTCTCAAGCATCCGAGGCATCTGTTTGTTCAGACTTGAGGACAGGCGATGAAGCTCCTGTGATGTGGAGGACAGCTCTGCGGTTATTGCATCCACATGATGGAGCGAATTACTGAGGGCAGGGTCTGCCAACAGCGCATTGACATTCGCCAAAATAGAATCGAGCTTGGGCAAGATGCTCTCTACCGTGGGAATCAATGCGGCGGCCTGGTCCATCATTCCTTGCTGCGCAACACCACTGATGGTATCACCGGGCGCATGAACCTCAGCAAGATTGGTTCCAAGCAGCAATTCAAGCTTCAGATTCCCCATCATATCACTCGAAATTTTCGCAACACTACCTTTCGGCAAGCGCAGCTTCTTGTCAAGCCCCACCACGGCGACCACACCTTCCTGATGCTCGTAGTCAAAGATAACATCCTCTACCACACCTACACGATAGCCATTGGCATAGACGGGACTGGAAACGGACAACCCACTGACATCGTTGAAACGCACATAGTAGTTATCGTCACCAGAAAACATGGTCAGACCTTTAAGGAATTGCAGACCAAAAAACAGGACGGCAATCCCGAGAATGGCCACGAAGGCTATTTGTACTTCTTTCGTAATCTTCATATTCGTTGCTGTTATTGTTTTTTCTTTTGATTGCTCCTAAACTCTTGGATGGCCTCTGCCAGATTAACTTTTTGCTCGCCCTTGAAAGCGACGACAAATGCCTCTGGGAATTTCTCCTTTATCTCCTTGCAAAGACGAGACACTTCCGCATGATCCGTTGATGCCCCCACCGTATATTTATAATACCCGCCTTCCTGATAACTGCCAACCTCCTTCAGTCCCTTGAACTGCACATGACCGTCTTCCAAGAGAACGGTACTTGCAAGTATCTGCACCTTGAAGACAGGCTCTATCAATTCTATCACAGACACTTCCACACTTATGGTATCCTGTTCCGCTGGCTTCTGCTCTGCAACTTGTTGTGATGCAATTTCCTCGGTCGGTTGTAAAGCCTCTTCCGTTGGCTGCGGCTGATTCTCTGGTGATTTCGGTTTTGCTTCCGCCACTTTCGGCTTTGATTCTGATACCTTTGGCTTGGTTTCCGATGGTTTTTGCTTTACCTCCTGTTGCTGTTCCGGCTTGCTTACAGGCTTCTCGGGTTTCGCATTAGTTTGCGCAGGCTTTGCCTTCGGTTGCTCTGGTTTCTTATCAGACTGCTCCGAAGCACCAGCATCTTCCATATAGGCGATTTTCCCACCATTGCCATGCTTCTTGTAATACGTAAGGAAAGCGTTATAGATACCGCGGGCATACCTATCGGTGGCATTGTTTGATGCCATGAAACGCTCTTCGTCAGGCGTAGAAATAAAACCCAACTCTATCAGACACCCCGGCATCGATGACAGGCGCAACACCGCCAGATTATCCTGCTGCGCACCCAAGTCTGCACGCCCCGTAGCCCTGCACACCTCGGTCTGCATATACTTTGCAAGCTCCACGCTGTTCGACATGTTCTTATCCTGAACAATTTCATACATGATGATGCTTTCCAACGAATTAGGATCAAAACCCTTGTAAGTCTGCTGATAATCCTTCTCCAAATAGATTACATCGTTCTCACGCTTCGCCACCTCTAAGTTTTCGATATATCCCTTGTTGCTGCCTGTTCGCCGGCTCACGCCTAACGTATAGGTCTGGAATCCACGCGCTACGCGACCTTTGGGCAAGGCATTGATATGGACGGAGATAAAAAGGTCTGCCTTGTTTTTGTTGGCTATCTCGGCGCGCTGCATCAAGCCCACAAAAGTGTCGGTCTTGCGGGTATATACTACCTTCACATCCGGGCAATTTCGCTCCACGAGCCTCCCGAAGGCAAGGGCGAACTTCAGCGTCAGATCTTTCTCCTTGGAGACAGCACCCACGGCACCGGCATCATGCCCACCGTGCCCGGCGTCTATCACCAGCGTGAACTTCCCCGCTCCGCCCGCCGACGTCGCAAAAAACAAAGCTATTAGCAGAAATAATGCAACTCTTTTACACATATTGCTCGTTAAATTATGCAAAAGTAAGCATTATTCAGCAGAAACTCTGCAAACATCATGCAGTTTTATCATTTATTAAATGTATTTCCACGCTTGCCCCCTCGCAATCGGCTCCCATCGGGGGATTCTGCTTGGTCAGCGTCAGGTCAATGGATTGCACTTGTGGGAACGCCTGTTCTATTGCTGTGGCGATTCTTCCCGCCACGTGTTCCAACAAGTTCGAGGGTTGTTCCATTTCGCGCTTCACAAGTGCATACAGCGTGGCATAGTTGAGGGTATCTTCCACTTCATCACTCTGTATGGCGGCTTCTAACGGATAGCCCACACGGACATCAACAAGGAAATCCCCGCCCACCATCCGCTCTTGTGGCAGCACACCATGAAAGGCATAAAAACGGACATTCCGCAAATGGATATAGCTCGCAGTCAGTTTCATCTTCATGCAACGGTTATCAACTTCAAACAACGGCTATCATCCTTCATGCAATGACTCGTCAAGGATATCTTCAAATGCTCCCTCCACATCCGTGTCTTCATGCGTGCCGGGCAGATATTTCTTCAGCGCGCGCTCCACACCGATTTTCCAGGTGTTGATGCTCTCGTCTTTCAGCGACAGCGAACCCACCAAGCGAATCACGTGCTCCAACGGCATCCGATAGCGCAGCACGCCCGAAATCAATTTGGCATAGTTCCAGTATTCAGGATTGAACTTCTCCGAAAGTCCCTCAACCGTTGTCTTGTAACCTCGCTTGTTCTCAAACTGGAAATCGTAGCGCTTCGTGCCGTCAGCATTTATCTGCTTGAGAATCTTGCCGCGGGTAACGGTCTTGGGCAGCACGATGCCCTCATCGTCGTCTTGCAGACCCGTGAAAATCTCGTAGGGATAACCATCAAGCAATCCCACGAAAGCCACCCACTTCTCCTTGTTGTTCTGAAAGCGCACCACATCGCACTCCAACACTTGCGGGCGCACCTCCGTCACCGCTGGACGATGGTTCTGTATGGAAAGCGTCACCGCTTGGTTTGCCAACGAAAGCAGCGTGGCGGCATCGTCAGCACCAAGTGCCTGCGCACATTTCATCAACAGATCACTCACCTGCTCTTCCGTCATCGGCATCTCGTTCCTGTTGCCCACGTATGCCAGTTCCCTTGCCACACGCCGCAGCACTTCCATGTTCAGAGTCGTTTCCATAAGCGTTGATTTTGCGACAAAGGTACGAATTATTCCCGACTTTTTCGTAACTTTGCAGACAAATCAAACCCTCAACGGAAAATAACACATGAAATCCATCAACACCCGCCGCACCATCCGCAAATATGCTGACCGCGATGTGAGCGAAGAACTTCTGAACCGTCTGCTCACCGAGGCCGCACGCACCCAGACGATGGGTAACCTGCAACTTTACAGCGTCGTAGTCACCCGCTCCGCAGAGATGAAGGAGCGGCTTGCGCCTGCCCACTTCAACCAGCCGATGGTCAAGGAAGCACCTGTCGTGCTGACCATCTGTGCCGACTTCAACCGCACCTCCCAATGGGCGCGCTGCCGCAAGGCCGAGCCGGGTTACGACAATTTCCTCTCGTTCATCAATGCTGCCACCGATGCCCTGCTCTACACGCAGACATTTTGCAACCTTGCCGACGAGGAGGGGTTAGGCTACTGCTATCTCGGCACCACCATCTATCAGCCGCAGCCCATCATCGATGCGCTCCAACTGCCCCAGCTCGTGATGCCCGTTGCCACGCTTACCCTCGGTTGGCCCGCCGAAGAGCCTCCCCTCTCCGACCGCCTGCCCACAGCCTCATTCGTACATGCCGAGACTTACCGCGACTATACGCCCGCAGACATCGACACCTATTATATATATAGGGAGCAGTTGCCGGAAAACCGCCACTTCGTGGAAATCAACCAAAAGGAGACGCTTGCGCAGATATTCACCGACATCCGCTATACCCGCAAGGACAACGAGGCAATGTCGGCAGGACTGATGGAAGCGCTGAAACGGCAAGGATTCCTTTAGATTCAACCTGCAAACACCATAGTAGCCCTTTTTAAACTTTCTGCATGATACAAAAAACGAGCAGCCGAATCCGACTGCTCGTTTTCTTATTAAACAATTCTTATATCTCCAGAACTCAATCCTCCACCACGATAGGCTTGTACTTCGGCACGAGGGTCTTCATGATGCACCAACCTACCAAGTAGGCAACGGCGCAGATGCAGAACACAATCATATAGCCGGCAGGCTTGCCATCGAAGCCCATAAAGGTGAAGGCGCTGCCTTGACCATCAGCGTAGGTAAAGAGCATACCTGAACCCTTGTTGATGAGGAACGAGCCGATACCACCCGCCATCGAGCCGATGCCCGTGATGGTGCCGATGGTGGATTTCGGGAACATGTCACCCACGGTGGAGAAGATGTTGGCACTCCACGACTGATGACCGGCGCCAAGCAGACCGATGATGATGGCAGGCCACCATGCGCTGTATGCGCCCAACGGCTGCGCAATCAAGCCCAGCAGGGGGAAGAACGCGAAGATAAGCATCGCACGCATACGGCCCGCATAGGGGTTCATGCCGTATTTCTCTACGAATATCTTCGGCAGATAGCCACCGCCGATGGAGAGGATGGTGCAGATGGCGTAGAGCGTGAAGATGAGCAGAATACCCATCATGGAGTCGCTCGTATAGCCATATTGGTCGCTGAAGTAAGCGGGAGCCCAGAAGAGGAAGAACCACCATACACCGTCGGTCATGAACTTGCCGACGATGAACGACCAAGTCTGACGGAACGTGAAGCACTTCCAGAACGAGATTACCTTCTCTTCCTTGGCAGCCTGCTTGTTCTGCACCTCGGCGATATCCACATCTTGCTCAATATAGTTCAACTCTGCCTGATTCACGCGGTTGTTCTTGTTGGGTTTGTCATACAGCCAAATCCACAGGCCCATCCACACATAACCGAGGGCACCAATGATTACAAACGCCATTTCCCAACCCCATGCACGAGCCAAGAGGGGAATCGTGGCGGGTGCTGCCAATGCACCTACGGATGCGCCGGAGTTGAAGATAGAGGTGGCGAATGCACGGTCTTTCTTCGGGAAATACTCGGCGGTCACCTTGATGGCTGCGGGGAAGTTACCCGCCTCACCGAGGGCGAGAATCATACGACAGGAAAGGAACAGCCACACCGACACGGTGGCGATTGCCACGGCAGCATCACTACCCGCCTGCACCATGCGCAAAGCCTCGATGGAGTCGTAGCCCTCAATGTTCATAGCCACCCATCCGCAGCCGGCGTGCATCACGGCACCCGTGGACCATACGAAGATGGCAATCAGATAACCTTTCTTTGTACCCATCCAATCGACGAACTTGCCGGCGAAGAGATTGGCGATGGCATAGAAGATGGAGAACCATCCGGTGATTGTTCCGTAGTCGTTGTCATTCCAGTGGAACTCAGGCGCAATGAAGTCCTTCCAAGTGAGCGACAAGACCTGACGGTCCATATAATTAACGGTGGTTGCCAAGAAGAGCAACGCACAGATGACCCAACGGAAGTTGGACATCTTGGTGGTTTGTACGGGTGCCATATTACTTGATGTCGATTACGGGAATATTGTCTTTGTCATTATAATAGAGGTTCTCGCCGGCCATGCCCCAGATGAATGTATAATAATAGGTGCCAGCGGCGGCGTGGATGCTCCACTCGGGCGACATGATAGCCTGCTCGTTGTGCAGCCATACCACGCGACTCTCCTGAGGCTCACCCATCACGTGAGAGATGGTCTGGTCTTCGGGCAGGTTGAAGTAATAGTAAGCCTCGATGCGGCGACCGTGGGTGTGAGGCGGCATCGTGTTCCATACGGCACCCGGATTCAACTGCGTCAAACCGAGCTGCAACTGACAGGGACCCTCCTCCAATACATCGTTCACGATGAGCTTATACACCGTGCGGTTGTTAGCCTCCTCGGTCGTGCCCACGGGGCCCCATACGGCAGCCTTGAGCGAGCCTTTGCGACCGTCGAGCGTAATCCACTGCGTCTTGTAGTGCTGATGCGCCGTCGCAGAGTTCAGGTAGAACTTGGCAGGCTTGGCGGCATCCTTCGAGCGGAACTCAACCACCTTGTTCACATCCTTGTCCTTGCCGATATGGCCGCGGCCAATGTAAAGCGCTTCTTTCGGGGAGAGTGCATACTCCTTGCCATCCACGATGACCACGCCCTCACCTTCACCGCAGTTCACGACACCCAACTCGCGGTTGTAAAGGAAATACTTTTCCTTGATGGTGTCATCTACGTCAAGTCCCAGTTCGGGGAAGTTCTCTAATTTCAGGGTCTTGTTCACGGGCATCGCACCGCCGAAGATGAAGCGGTCGTAGTGCGAGTAGGTCAGGTTAATCTCGTCGGCCACCATCACCTTCTCCATCACGAAGCGCTCACGCA